>NZ_JAGGQX010000048.1:0-60808 GCF_018613095.1 Bacillus sp. ISL-75 | reverse complement strand
AAAAAGCGTTCAATATTTCGATTGAATCGAAATATTAAACGCTTTATTTTAAAAATCGGACTTTTTCAGTGGCCTCAGCATAGCGACGAGGAGGCTCCCCGGCACGCCCGCGGAAAGCGAAGTGCCTGGAGCGCAAATAACAGACATGTTGCAAAGACTATATTAATAATATTATAACGAATTAACGCGGTGAATTGTTAAAGTTATTGTAGAAAATAAGAGGCTGTCGAAAGTTTCCGACAGCCTGAATCTGATCGTTTTTTTCTCCACAAAAAAACCAGACCGGAAAACGATCTGGTTTAGGAATTTTTTTAAGATAGCACTTCTGAATTGGAGATTGATAATTGTTGGCTAGTTGCCTCACCATTATTGGCATTTTTAGTGACCTCAATATATTTAATATGGTGCTCTTCCATATCGAGAATTTTAAAGGAATAGGTATCATGAAGTAGGATGTCTCCTTCTTTTGCTTCGTAATTTTCGGTTAGAATCCAACCGCCAATCGTATCGACATCTTCATCGTCAATCTCCACTCCCAATAAATCATTGACCTCACTAACTAATACTTTAGAATCGATAATATAATGGTTTTCCTTAATTTTGCGAATCTCTGGAATTTCATCCATATCGAATTCGTCACGAATTTCCCCAACAATTTCTTCTAAGATATCCTCAACAGTAACCAGCCCGGAAGTACCGCCATATTCGTCCATTAAAATCGCCATATGGACACGGTCTTTTTGCATTTTTACTAATAAGTCATGGATAGGAATCGTTTCTATTACTCTAATTATAGGTCGTGTATAGTTTTCTAGAGTCCGTTCAGCTAGTTTTTCATTACCAATTAAATCAGTCATAACTTCTTTTATATTAATAAGCCCAATTATATGATCCTTATCACCATCAATGATGGGATACCGTGTGAATTTTTCTTCACGTAAAACCTGAAGAAAAGTCTCTAATGTATCATCCTTAGATAAGGAAACGATTTCCGTTCTAGGGACCATAACTTCTTTGGCAATACGGTTATCAAATTCAAAAATTTTATTTACATACTTAAACTCTGATTGGTTAATTTCACCACTTTTGTAGCTTTCAGATAGAATAATTCGAAGCTCTTCCTCTGTATGGGCGATTTCGTTTTCAGAAACAGGCTTAAGCCCAAAAAAACGTGTTGTAATTCGAGCAGAACCATTAAGCAGCCAAATTACAGGATACATCACCTTATAAAAAAGGATGAGCGGACGTGACATCATCAGGGTAATCCATTCTGCTTTCTGGATCGCCAATGTTTTAGGTGCAAGTTCACCAATTACTACATGTAAAAATGTAATCGCTGCAAATGCAAAGCCCACAGATAATATTTGGTTAAAACTTTCGGGAATATGCAGGCCTTTAAAAATAGGGTGAAGGATCTTTTCAAATGTCGATTCACCAAGCCAACCTAATCCAAGGGCAGTAATGGTAATTCCTAACTGACAGGCAGAAAGGTATTCATCTAGATTCGAAATCACTCGTTTAGCAGTCACAGCACTCGAATTTCCGTCTTCGATTAACTGATCAATTCTTGAGCTTCTTACTCTGATAATAGCAAATTCTGAAGCTACAAAAAAAGCAGTTAAAGCAATTAAAATGGCTATAATAACCAAGTTAAATATGTCCAAATAAGTTCCCTTAGCCCGTTTTTAGACAGGTAAGGAGTCACCTCCCAGTTTAATAAAAAAAATTAACTCGTATCAAAATAAACTTATATCTAGTTTTCTGCTAATCTCGTCTAATGGTCATTATACCACCTCGACAATTTTGTAAATTAACAATAATTATAAAGAATTTGAACCGTACAGTCAAACGTTCTGGTTAGTATATTGGTTGATAACTATATTTTATGGGAAAACATAGTGAATATGAACAGTAAAGACGAAATATTACAAAAATTATCTAAAATAATAGTGGCTCCTATTCAGGAGCCACTTCCACTTTTTTTTGTTCTGTTTTTGCTTTATATACTTCAATATATAAGATATGGTGACCTTCTATCTCATTAATTTGGAATACAAATCCGTCGTTTTCGATGGAATCACCTTTATGTACATCAAACTTTTGTGTTAAAAACCAACCCCCAATCGTGTCTACATCTTGCTCATCAAGTGATGTGCCCAGTAGATCGTTTACTTCGCTTATTAGTACTTTACCATCCAAAATAAAATGACTATCTGCTTTTTTCTGAACCAGTGGGAGTTCATCCAAGTCAAATTCATCCCGTATTTCACCAACAATTTCTTCAAGAATATCTTCGACCGTGACAATTCCTGCTGTCCCTCCATATTCATCAGATAAAACGGCCATGTGTGAACGGTTTTTTTGCAGTTTGACTAGTAGTTCCTGAATGGGAATTGTTTCAATGACATGAATGACTGGCTTAAGATAAGGGATAAGCGGTCTTTCGCCGGTACATTTTTGCTGAATACAATCGGTTAAGACCTCTTTAATATTAACAACACCTAAAATATTATCTTTGTCACCATCAATAAGGGGATATCTAGTGTATTTTTCTTCCTTGACTATTTCAATAATTTCTTCCATTGAGGCATCCCTGGATAGAGTTACAAGCTCAGTTCTCGGAACCATAATTTCTTTTGCAATCCGGTTATCAAATTCAAAAATTCGGTTCATATAACGGTATTCAGATTGATTTATTTCCCCACTCTCATAGCTTTGAGAAAGGATTAAACGCAGTTCTTCTTCCGAAAGGACGATATCGTGCTCAGAAGCTGGTTGTATTCCGAAAAGCCCAGTAACAAATCTGGCGGAACGATTAAGAATCCAAATAAATGGATACATCAGCTTATAAAATATGATTAACGGTCGTGCAAAAAACAAGAGGATTTCTTCTGCCTTTTGAATCGCTATCGTTTTTGGGGATAATTCTCCAATTACAACATGGAAATAGGTTATAGCAATAAAAGCAATGATAAACGAGATAATGTGTTTTAAAGATATTGGTAATTGAATCCATTCAAAAACGGGATCTAGCAGCTTTCGAATAGTGGGCTCACCTAGCCATCCTAATATTAGGGAGATGATTGTAATTCCAACCTGAGTAGCTGATAAATATCCATCCAAATTAGAAATGACTTTCTTTGCTGCTTCCGCTTTGGGGTTTCCTTCTGACAGTAATTGATCAATTCTTGTTGTTCGAACCTTTACCATCGCAAATTCAGAAGCGACAAAAAGTGCGGTAAAGGCTATTAGGATAACAATTAAAATTACATTCATCCAAATCATTTATCACCTTACAAAAGGTAAGGTTTGCCACCTCACTTACGTTGTACTGTATACATTATTTCAAAAAAAAATTCTATAAGCAAATCTCCCCATAAAAAATACTGCCAATAGGCAGTATGTAGCGATGTAATTAGATTTATTAATAGGCAATTCTTTTATTCCAGTCGCGGGCAAGCATGCTATAAACAAAAAGATCATGATATTGTCCATACAATTGTTCACCGTCTCTAATGATCCCTTCCTTTACAAAACCGAGTCTCTCAGGAATCGCACGGCTTTTTTTGTTTTTTATACCACAGCGAATTTCAACACGGTTTAATCCTAATGTGAAAAAGGCATAGTTTATAAGGGAATTGACTGAACGTGTCATGATCCCATGACCTTCTGCATTTTTGGAAAGATAATAGCCGATACTTGTCATACGGTTATGCCAATCAATTTGATGTAATCCAATCGAGCCAACTAGCTCACCTTTATAGAGAATCCCTACGTTTAAACCGCTATTATCTGCAAATTGGGATAGCCATACAGGAATAATGGACTCAAATTGATAAGGGGAGTTCATGCTTTCTACCCATGGCATCCATTCACGTAAATGTTCACGATTCTCCTCAACTAGCTGATACAGCCTTAAGGCGTGATGCTGCTGAAACAACTGGAGCTCAATTTCATTATCAACCTTTAATGTAAACATTGGCCTAATCTCCTGATAAAAAATTTTAGTTCATCATATGCAACAGGAGTTTATATTGGAAGATATATTGAAGAGAAATAAAAAAATCCCTGCTTTAATGAAAGTGGGATTGGATAATAGGACTATGAATGACCTTGTTCATTGCCACTAGGGATGGCTGTGACTGGTAAGCTAATCGAAAATGTAGTTTTATCAGGAGTGGAATCACATTCTAAATTCCCTTTATGTTTTTCAATAATTTCTTTACATACAAACAAACCAAGACCTGTACCCAGTTTTTTGGTCGTGAAAAATGGTTCGAAAATAGATTTTCTAAGTTCAGCTGGGATCACGGGTCCATTATTGGAAATATTGATTTTGATGGACTGATTTTTGAGACTGCTATTGATCTCAATTGTTGGAGTGGGATTCTCATCATGATTTAATACATCAATCGCATTAAATATGATGTTAATTAATACCTGCCTAATTTCATCCGCATACCCATTAAGAGTAATATCTTCTCTTAATTCTTTTCTTATTTTTACTTTTCCATCGAGAATGCTTGGATATAGAAAGTTTAATACTTCATCAATTAATTTATTTAAATTGAAGTCATCTTTTTCTTTTCCAATTAACTCCTTTTTTGATAAAAGTAAGAATTGCGAAATACGAAAATTAAGTTGATCCAATTCACTTGAAATGATATCTAAATATTTCATATCCGGATAATCAGCTTTCAGCAATTGGATAAATCCTTGAACAGATGTTAGTGGGTTCCTAAACTCATGAATAAAGCTTGATGTCATCTGGCCAAGTAGTGTTAATCGATCCTGATGGGTAGAATCGATGTGCATTGTTTTTTCTTCGATGATTTTGTTTTTTGCTTCAGAGTAATGTGAAACAGCATAGTATAAAAATTTATCGAAGCAAAAATTTATCTTGTTTAACGCTTCTTGCATATCTGACCATGGGATCCCAGTGTTACCTAAATAGCTGTATAAAACTGTTCTCCCAAGATTTACATTATAAACAAAATCTCCAAGGTTGATATCAGCCAATACTCTTTCTTCCGAAACTTCTATGGCTAGCTTTTCGATAATGTTTAAAAGCTCTTGCTTAGTCATTTTATGCATATTAAGCAAAGCTTCGAGTAAGGCGGCTCCGTTTACATGAATCTTCAATTTAAAAGGGTCTGCTTTAGTGGTAACAATAGCATTTTCCCATTCTTGAATCAATTTCTGTTTATTTTGATTAAAATAGTCAATTAAATCCGTTTGGTTTTCCGTGGACATGCCGTTTTCCCCCTATGCTATTGACAAAACTGCTTACAGAGTAAATTCGATGATTAAAGCAAAAATCCTTCTTTATTTTATCATAAAAAGTGTTACTTCCCATTTTAATCATAATACTAGAATCATATGGGACAATAAGAATAAAATCTAGCATCACTCAGTTTATTTTTTCCTTGGGATTCAAATAGATGCAGGAAAGCTTTCAAAGTTTCTCGGGGTGCCAGTTGTTCCGGTGGTGGCAAGAAGCGGTAAAGGCTGTGATAAACTAGTAGATGTCATCTCAACAAAATCAATCCAGCCTGTCAAAAAGAACCTCGTTTACTACGGTAAAGAGGTCGAAGAAGCGATTGTGACATTGACCGGTATGTTAAATGGAAAAACCGAACTTTCTGCACGCTTTCTAGCGATCCAATATTTTGAAGAAAATGAATATGTCAGAGACTATTTAAATAGCATTGTAGATGTAACTAAACTAACTTCTATTACGGCAAATCTTGAATCAATAGCACAGAAACAAAACAATATGGTGTAAAATCTTTAGCCAACTATATTTATCAAAAAAGAAAAGAAGTAATTGAGAAGATTTTCGCTGAAGTTGCTAGGAAAAGTAATTCGGATATTCCTCTCTCTGAAAAAATTGACAGTATCGTAACGAATCGCTTTTTAGGAATGCCAATTTTCTTGTTGCTCATGTATTTTATGTTTATGTTGACTTTTGATTGGCTCGGAACCCCATTATCTGATCTTTTGGATGGATTTTTAACCGGGCCGATTACGGCAGGATTTGAGAAGGTATTAACTGCTATCCATGCTTCCGATTTTATTCATGCGTTAATTATTGAAGGCTTAGTTGCAGGGGTAGGCGGGGTTCTCGTCTTTGTACCGCAAATTTTTATCCTCTTCTTTTTTATATCTTTATTAGAAGATTCAGGGTACATGGCTCGAGTCGCATTAGTAATGGACCGGATTATGGAATCAGTTGGCTTAAATGGGAAGGCATTTATCCCAATGATGATTGGTTTTGGCTGCAATGTACCAGGAATAATGGCAGCAAGAACAATTGAAACACCAAGGGAGAGGCTGTTAACCATTTTACTAACCCCATTAATGTCTTGCTCGGCACGATTACCGGTATATGCATTATTCGTTGGAGCGTTTTTTGCAGGAAATAAGGCATTGGTTGTCCTTAGCCTGTATGTACTTGGCATCATTGTTGCGTTAACCTTGGCAAAAGTCTTTTCTTCTACTGTACTTAAATCAGAAACTTCATTATTTGTTATTGAACTGCCACCCTACCGACTGCCCCAATTTCAATCACTTTGGAGAAGTACATGGGATAAAGGGAAAGGATTTGTAAGAAAGGCTGGAACATTTATTTTTGCTGGTTCTGTCTTTATCTGGCTGCTATCATATGCGGGTCCCAATGGTTTAAAGGTTGACATGGATGATAGTTATTTAGCGGCAATTGGGAATGTTATTGCGCCAATTTTTGATCCGATTGGTTTTGGAACATGGCAGGCATCCGCATCGTTAATTACTGGATTCTTGGCAAAAGAGGCAATTATTTCTACCATGAATATCATCTATTTTGTTCCGAACGATGCAAGTCTGCAAGGGTTATTGGCAGATTATTATACACCGCTTGCAGCTTATAGTTTTATGGTTTTTATATTGTTATATATTCCATGCTTAGCGACGGTTGCAACAATCTATAAAGAAACGAATTCAAAGAAATGGACAGCTTTTTCAATGATCTATGCATTTGCTATTGCGTATGTCCTCTCTTTGATTATCTATCAAGGTGGCAAACTGTTTGGACTTGTGTAATTCTTAAAAGAGGTGGAGCAAATGATTGCCAATATTTTGATAGGGGCAGCTATTTTTGGATACGCGAGCTGGGCCTTGGTCAGGTTTATTAATAAATCGAAAAAGGGAAAATGCGGCACATGTGATTTGAAAGATTCATGTTCTAGCAAGTGCGGCATCCCTCCTAGAATACAATAATTATTACAAGACTGCTATCCATGAGGTAGCAGTTTTTTTATGTTAATATTTGAATGATACGACAATCTAGTGTAAAATTACACTAGTTGCAATTGAAGGAAGGGCTGAACGTGACCAGGGATGAAATTATGATGCAGGTTTCTGAAAAACTTCGTCTCATACGAACCGAGGCAGGTTATACTCAGGATAAAATGGCAGAAATCATTGGTGTCTCAAAGAAAACACTTGTTCAAATTGAGAAAGGCAGAGTTCTTGCCAACTGGTCTACCGCTGTTTCGATTTGCGCTCTTTTTCGTGAAACGGAAACAGTCCAATTCTTATTTGGAAATGAACCGCTCGAAGTGTTAGAAACGGTTGCCCGCGAAGGAATAGATATTCGTAAATCAAAAACATTTGGCGGCAGGATCTGGTGGAGAGTATTATCAAAGAAAAACAGTTATATTCTTCAACAAAATATTATAAGTAAACATTTTCGCATCTTAGATGAAAGAAATTACCGCATCTTTAGCAGTATTGATGAAAAGCTTTCAAGACAACGCTTTAAAGAAATGACAAAAAATGAATAATAGACATTGAAAAGATGGGAATTCTGCCCATCTTTTTTCTTTTTTGTGGAATACTAATCGGTGGAGTTATCTTTCATAGAAAACCATCATAAAATCAACCCCATAACAAAAAGGTATACCTGTTAAGATTACAGTTAAAGGATGTTTTTCATTTGGTATTTAAAGATAAAGTTAGTGCCATTTTTACAAATTGGAAAAAGTGGCACTTACTACAAATAATAGTGCTATCAGTATTGGTTCTCGTCTTAAGTTTTTTCGGTCTTCTTTATTATTTTTCCATGGATGCAGATATTTCTGGACTTAAAAACGAGCTGCCCCAAGCAACCGTGTTTTATGATGTAAAAGAGGATGTAGCAAGTAAAGTATCGGCCAATAAAAATGAAGGCGTCTCAATCAAGCAGGTCCCTGATTCAATGAAAAATGCCATCATTGCCATTGAGGATCATCGGTTTTATCAACATAAGGGTGTCGATCTAATTGGAACCTCTAGGGCACTCATCCGTGACTTAAAAGCAGGGGGAATGGTCGAAGGCGGCAGTACCATTACTCAACAATTGACAAAGAATACTCTTCTTACATCACAAAAAACTTTAAACAGGAAGATGGAGGAAGTTTTTTTAGCACTGCAGATTGAACGGGAGTATTCGAAACCCGAAATCCTCCAAATGTATTTAAATCAAATCTACTTTGGAAATGGTGCATGGGGAATAAAAACTGCCGCCAGCAAATATTTTGCCAAAGAAGTGAAAGACCTATCAATCAGTGAATCTGCCTTACTCGCAGGGTTAATTAAAGCGCCATCTGCCTTAAATCCGTACGAACATATGGAGAAAGCGACTGAAAGGCGAAATCTAGTATTAACTCAAATGCGAAAACAAGGGTATATTTCGAGTCAGCAATATGGGAAGGCGAAGCATGAAAAAGTGGTTTTGAACGATAGGGGAGGGGACCCGTTCCGAGGTAAATTCCCATACTATGTTGATCAGGTATTAGATGAAGCAATCAACCAATATGGATTATCACAGGATGAATTACTAACAGGCGGCTTTCAAATTTATACAGAGCTGGAACCAACGATGCAAACTGCCATGGAAAAAACGTTTCAAAATGATGCGTTATTTCCAGAAGGAAAAGATCGCCTTATACAGAGTGGCGGAGTATTAGTTGATCCAAAGACAGGCGGGATCAGGGCCATTGTTGGCGGTCGAGGGAAACACACCTTTAGGGGCTATAATCGTGCTTCACAATTAGAAGCACAGCCAGGATCCTCCTTTAAGCCATTAGCTGTTTATACACCTGCACTGGAAAATGGCTGGGGAATTTCTGATATGTTAAAAGACGAACCGATGACTTTTGGCGATTATCAACCGAGTAATTACGATCATCAATATGCTGGAGAAGTGCCGATGTATGAAGCCGTTAAAGAATCAAAAAATGTTTCAGCTGTATGGTTATTAAATGAGCTGGGGATCGAAGAAGGATTAGATTCTATTAAAAGGTTTGGAATTTCATTGGACAAAAATGACCGCAATCTATCCCTTGCCTTGGGAGGCTTGCATAAAGGAGTCTCTCCCCTGAACATGGCGGAAGCCTTTGCTGTTTTTCCTAATCATGGTGTAAGAGTGAAGACCCATGCAATCAAGAAAATTGTGGATGCAGACGGGAATGTAATCGCTGAGTGGAAAACCAAAAAGGAGCGAGTCACTACAAAAGCTGTTACCGATAATATGACGACAATGCTCCTTGGTGTAGTTGAACAAGGAACAGGAAGTGCTGCACAAATACAGGGCCGCGAAACGGCAGGGAAAACAGGTTCAACTCAGGTTCCAATCAAGGGCATCAATGGTGTAAAGGACCAATGGTTTGTCGGTTATACACCACAGCTGGTTGGAGCCATCTGGGTTGGCTATGATAAAACAGATGCTAATCATTATGTAACTCCATTAAGTAATAAAGGTTCGGCGGTTGTTTTTCGTGAAGTGATGACGGAGGCACTAAAGAATGCGCCATCGGAAAGCTTTAATGTCCCACATATTGCTTCATTGATAGAGAAGAAAAGGCAGGAAGAAGAGGCGAAGAAACGAGGTAATATTCAAGAGAACTTTAATAATGAGGTTCAAAAATGGGAAGAGAAGTGGAATAAGCAAAAGGAAAAGTGGAAGAAGAGGTGGAAGAATAAAGGGAATGGTAAGGGTAACTAATATTTTTATCGTAATAGACAATAGATAAAACAATTCTGAAAAATGGGAATTGACTTTTAAATAAACTGATGATAATCTAACGAAAGAGGAAAAAAAAGGAAAGGGAGGGTTACAAAAATGATTAAATTCAATCAAGCTTTTTTACCAATTGAATATTTGAATGTAACCTGTCCTGAAGAATTTTCCTGTTAATTTTAGACGCGAAAATTAATAAATGACAAAAACACAGGTTGCGTTTTTTTGATACGTAATGTGTGTTTTTTAGTCCCTTTTTTTAAAAGGAGGCATACTGCACTACTGCGGTATGTCTTTTTTTATAGATAAAAGTGCTTAAGGGAGGTAAATTTTATGGAAAATTTAGAATTAGTCAGGATTGGAAATACAACGGAGGCGCTAGAAGGCGGATAGTAAAACATAAGGGGGCAGACAGTTATGTTTGCGGTATTAAAAAAATTAAGTTGGTTTTTTAGAGAAAATTGGCAACGATATTTGATCGCAATAACACTATTAATTTTAGTCGGTATATTGGATGTGATGCCGCCAAAATTAATTGGAATGGCGATTGATGATATTCATGTCGGTATTATAAGTAAACAGAAAATTCTCAGGTACCTCGGTATCCTTTTATTAATCATGGTGTCATCCTACGCAATCACATATATATGGATGTATCGTTTATTTGGGGGAGCCTTCCTCGTTGAAAGGAAACTCAGGTCTCGATTTGTAGAGCACTTATTAAAAATGACCCCGGGATTTTATGAAAAAAATCGAACAGGGGACTTAATGGCACGTGCTACAAATGATTTAAAAGCCATCTCCATTACAGCAGGTTTTGGGATCCTAACTCTAGTGGATTCTAGCGTCTGGATGTTAACCTTGCTGTTGACAATGGGACTTTTCATTAGCTGGAAGTTAACATTAGCGGCCATTATCCCGCTGCCATTTATGGCCATTTTAATGAAAATTTATGGAAAAAGAATTCATACTCGCTTTATGGAAGCTCAGGATGCCTTTGGTGAATTGAATGACCGTGTGCTTGAATCTGTCGCAGGAGTTAGGGTCATCCGTGCTTATGTTCAAGAAGTGGCCGATAGTAATCGGTTTCATCAACTCACGGAGGATGTTTATCATAAGAATATTAGGGTTGCAAAAATTGATGCCTTATTTGATCCCACGATAAAGGTGCTTGTAGGAATAAGCTATTTAATTGGTCTCGGGTATGGTGCTTATTTGGTTTTCCATCAAACGATTACATTAGGCAATCTGGTTTCCTTTAATGTGTATTTAGGGATGCTGATATGGCCAATGTTTGCTATTGGTGAGTTAATCAATGTGATGCAAAGAGGGAATGCCTCACTAGACCGTGTGAATGAGACACTTAATTATAAGGAAGAAGTCAGCAATCCACTCGAACCTGTTGCAATCGCTACTGTGGATCGTATGGATTATCAAAAGGCAACCTTCAGGTATCCATCTTCTAAAAATGACAATCTAAAAAATGTGGATGTTAAACTTCTTCAGGGGCAAACATTAGGAATTGTAGGTAAAACAGGATCAGGAAAGACCACCTTTATTAAGCAGTTATTAAGGCAATATCCACTTGGGACCGGTGAGGTATCTATTTCAGGGGTATCATTAGAGGAACAAACCTTGAATCAAGTCCGCAACTGGATTGGTTATGTGCCCCAAGATCATGTCCTGTTTTCTCGAAGTTTGAAAGACAATATTCTTTTCGGCAGGACAGATGCCAGCGACGAAGAGTTAGAAACAGCCATAGATTTAGCGGCGTTCCGTAAGGATCTTGAAATGCTTCCGGAAGGATTAGCTACGATGGTAGGTGAAAAGGGTGTGGCCTTATCAGGAGGACAAAAACAACGTATCTCGATTGCCCGCGCGCTAATCAAAAATCCAGAAATCCTTATTCTCGATGATTCCTTATCAGCCGTTGATGCGAAAACAGAAAAACAAATTATTGATAATATCCGCTTGGTAAGAACAGATAAAACAACGATTATTACCACTCACCGAATGTCTGCTATCGAGCATGCAGACCATATTATCGTTCTAGATGAAGGCAGAATTGTTGAAGAGGGGACACATGAACAACTGATTGAACAAGGTGGGTGGTATAAGGAACAATTTATCCGCCAACAGATTGCAGGTAAGGTAGAGGAGGGGGTATCAGCATGACAACTGGGAAGCGATTAACTAAGTACGCCTTTACTTATAAAAAAATTATTATAGCGGCATTGCTCATGCTGACTATTTCTGTCGGAACCGACCTTGCAGGACCTTTTATTGCTAAGAATATTATTGATCAGCATGTATTAGGGATTGAATCTGTTTGGTATGAAACGGCAAGTGGCAATCGGGCAGTGAATTATGACGGTAAATTTTACACAAGAGAAAAGTATTTATCTATATCAGAACAAGAGGGAAAACAAATTCAAATTTTGCAAGTCGGTTCCAAGTTCGTTTTCATTGACCAAAGACTTGAATTTGATGGGAAGAGAAGCTTAAAAGAAGGAATTTTGGAGATTAAAAAAGATGGACGAAAGGCAGAGTATCAGGCGAAAACCCTAAAGAGGTCTGAAATATTATCCTTTTACCAGCCAGAGATTCCAGCTATCTTTCAACTATTGACCATCTATTTTGGACTCTTGGTTGTATCAGCCGTTTTTCAATACGGAGAACGTTTTTTATTACAAAAATCAGCCAACCGTATCATTCAAAAAATGCGAGAAGATGTCTATGGTCAGATACAACGGCTGCCGATTAATTATTTTGATAATTTGCCTGCGGGTAAAGTGGTAGCAAGAATCACGAATGATACAGAAGCAATCCGGGAGTTATATGTTACTGTTCTTGCTACCTTTTTTACTAGTGCCATATATATTACAGGAATATATGTTGCCTTGTTTATTTTGAATGTAAAGCTTGCAGCGATTTGTTTGTTATTATTGCCAATTCTATATGCATGGATGCTAATATACCGGAAGTATGCTTCTAAATATAACCGTGTCATCCGGTCTAGGAATAGCGATATAAATGCAACCATCAATGAGTCCATCCAAGGGATGAGTATTATTCAGGCGTTCAGTCGCGAAAAAGAAACAAAAGCAGATTTTGAAAAACTAAACCATGAGCATTTTTCGTACCAGAATAAGCTATTAAGTTTAAATGCATTAACCTCTCATAATCTGGTTGGGATATTAAGAAATCTCATTTTTGTGGCATTTATTTGGTATTTCGGCGGCCAGGCACTGAATACTTCTACTATCCTATCACTTGGGATGCTATATGCCTTTGTTGATTACATCAACCGTCTTTTCCAACCTGTTCAGGGGATTGTCAATCAATTGGCTAATTTAGAGCAGGCACTTGTGGCCGGTGAACGAGTATTCAAGTTGATGGATGAGCCAGGGGAAAATGTTAGTGGTGAGCGGATTGCTCGTTTTAAAGGGAATGTAAGATTTGATCATGTTTCGTTTGGATACAAAGAAGGAGAATTCGTGCTAAAGAATATTGATTTTGAAGCGAAGCAAGGTGAAACAGTTGCCCTCGTTGGTCATACAGGTTCTGGAAAAAGTTCGATCATGAATTTACTTTTTCGGTTTTATGATTGTCAAAAGGGGAAAATTACGATTGATGGAAGGGATATTGAATCCATCCCACGTCAAACGATCCGAAATCATATGGGCATCGTTTTACAGGATCCCTATCTATTTACAGGAACGATTGCTTCCAATGTAAGTCTTAATGATCCTTCGATTACAAAAGAAAAAATCGAGAAAGCATTAAAGGATGTTGGAGCAGAAAAGGTATTCAAAAATTTAGAAAATGGGTATGACGAACCTGTTCTTGAGAAAGGAAGCACCCTTTCGAGCGGGCAGCGGCAGTTAATTTCTTTTGCCCGCGCGCTTAGCTTTAATCCTGCGATTCTAATTCTTGACGAAGCCACTTCTAGTATTGATACAGAGACAGAAGCAGTGATTCAAGAGGCTATGGATGTCCTGAAAAAAGGGAGAACAACCTTTATCATTGCCCACCGGTTATCAACGATTCGAAATGCCGATCAAATAATTGTATTGGGTCGAGGGACGATCGTTGAAAAGGGATCACATGATGAATTGATGGGGAATAAGGGAAAATATTATCAGATGTACCAACTTCAGCAGGGCAGCACAGATCTGGCAGGATAGGAAAAACAATATTAGAGAGATAGGTCGTTAAGAAGTAGTGAACCCCTAACGAAGTGTGTTAAGGGGTCTTTTTTCAATAAGTAAGTCCCACTCGCGAGCCGATAAATTGTTTGTTAATAAGCTGCTTAAATGCAAAATCAGCCGTATCATAAATCGAGATGGAAGAAGGATGATCAGGTAGAAAGTCTTTTTCGTACCTGTAATATCCTTTTCTTTCACCCACAGGTAAGTAGGTAGGACATACAACCGTCCAATCAAGTCCAGAATCTTTTAGCATTAAATAGGCTTTTAAGTGTTCCTCCGCATCACGAGTGCTTTTCCGTTTCGACTCAGAGGATTGAAATCGATATAAATGTGTGGCAGAACGAGCCTGCAGAATTCCTGCTGTACCAATTGTAATAATTCGGCTTATTTCCTGCTCTTTCATATGTTTAATGATTAATGGCATCGATCCAGACAGAGTAGTGGTGCCATCTGTATTTAATGCACTAATGACCACATCTGAACCAGTTAAGCTATTAGCAATATCTGTCTCATTTAGTACATTACCTGTCTTAACCTCAAGACCTGCACCATTACTATTTAGCTTTTTCATATCTCTCACTAGTGTAGTTATAGAATGTTGCTGGGACAAAGCATTTTCTAAAATGATGGAGCCTACCCTACCCGTTGCACCAAATAGGCAAATGTTCACAAAAAGTTCACCTCTTAGTCAATAATGTGTAATAATCATCACTTGTCAAACCCGCCGCTTGTGATATTTTAAAAATGTTTAAGTATTTAATAATATCGGGGTGGGATGTATATGTCAGAGTATTCAGTAGTACTATTGATCGGTAGTTTTTTAATCCTTTCTTATTATATCGGATATACAATCATTAAACATTAAATTATTAACTGCAGACAAGTGTCTGCAGTTTTTTTATATAAGTAAATTGTAAATAGTTTAATAAAATGGATAGAAATGGGTATATATATTGAAGTATACGAATTTGTGAGGTGTGGATGACACGTGGAGAATTATCGAATCGAAAAAGATACGCTTGGTGAGGTTCGTGTGCCAGTGGATAAATATTGGGGTGCGCAAACACAACGAAGTAAAGAAAATTTTAAAATTGGCACCGAAAAGATGCCATTGGAATTAATTTATGGACTGGTTTTTATTAAAAAAGCTGCCGCAATCGTCAATTTTCAATTAGGAAAACTCAGCGAAAGGAAAATGAAAGCAATCATAAAAGTATGTGATTCTATTCATAACGGAGAGATAGATGAACATTTCCCATTGGTAGTTTGGCAAACAGGCAGTGGTACTCAATCCAATATGAACGTCAATGAAGTCATTGCCAATCGGGCGAATGAATATTTAAAAGAGCAAGATGCCAATCTTGAAAAAATCCATCCGAATGATGATGTCAATATGTCGCAAAGCTCCAATGACACCTTTCCAACAGCAATGCATATTGCTGCCTATACAAAAATAGTTGAGGATCTCCTTCCTGCTATTTCAGAATTAAAAAACACGCTGCTTGTAAAAGAGAAGGATTTTTCAAAAATAATCAAAATAGGGAGAACTCATTTGCAGGATGCAACACCACTAACGCTGGGACAAGAGATCAGCGGATGGCGGGTAATGCTTGAAAAATGTGAAAGGATGATAACAGAGGCAAGCCAGTATCTGCTTGATTTGGCGATAGGAGGGACAGCGGTTGGTACAGGAATCAATGCTCCCTCACAGTTTGGAGACAAGGCTGCCGAGCAGATTTCCATGCTCACAGGTTATCCATTCCGTTCCTCTGGAAATAAATTTCACGCATTAACAAGTCACGATGAAATTGTTCATGTTCATGGGGCGCTAAAAGCTTTGGCAGCTGATTTAATGAAAATGGCTAATGATGTCCGTTGGCTTGCTAGTGGGCCGCGCAGTGGAATCGGTGAACTTAGCATACCCGCAAATGAGCCAGGGAGCTCAATTATGCCGGGCAAGGTTAATCCTACTCAGAGTGAAGCGTTGACGATGATTGCGTGCCAGGTTTTTGGGAATGATTGCTCCATCGGTTTTGCGGCAAGCCAAGGGAATTTTGAGTTAAATGTGTTTAAACCAGTTATAATTAATAATTTTATCCAATCAATCAGGCTCCTTTCGGATGGAATTATTTCTTTTAATAAAAATTGTGCCATAGGTCTTCAAGCCAATGAAGAGATGATCAAAGAGCATGTAAACCGATCTTTGATGTTGGTTACAGCGTTAAATCCTCATATTGGCTATGAAAAGGCAGCAGAAATTGCCAAACTTGCTTATAAAGATAATTGCTCATTAAGGGAAGCGGCTATAAAAATAGGTTATGTTACAGAAGAACAGTTTTCAAAATGGGTCATGCCTGAAAATATGATTTAAACAAAATGAAAGCCCCCTCCAAAAGGAAGGGGCTTAGCCATAATATTTATTTGTATTTACTGGGTTTTTCTAAAAATTAGCGTTGGAATCCGCCAAGTTGAGACTCAGCCATTGCTACAAGACGCTTTGTAATTTCTCCTCCAACAGATCCGTTGGCACGTGAAGTAGTGTCAGCACCAAGATTTACACCAAATTCTGAAGCAATTTCATACTTCATTTGACTAAGAGCTTGCTCGACGCCTGGTACTAGAAGTTGATTAGAGTTGTTGTTACTTGCCATAGTTGAATAACACTCCTCTTAATAAGTTTGGGGTCAGTATGGAGTTGAACCATAATGGAGTTTAAACCATTGCCGCCTTGGCCTAACCCATGTTATCAATGATACCTTTGATAAGCTTCTACAAATTGGAGATTCATTCATTGTCTTTTGGTTGGTTGGATGAGTCGGATTTGCACCGGCTATTACCCTTTTTGGTTTCATCCATCGTTGTAAGTAGGTGTTGCTTGCTTTGTAATACTTATTATGATTAAAACGGAAAGACTTATTCGAGAATTTAATTGGTAATTGATTCCACTACATATGGTATGCAAGTTAACACAAACTAAGATTATCAACTAAAAAAAGGGTGAATAGGATGTCAGTATGCCCAGTATGTAATGGTTTTCGGGAAGCTTACTTATTATGTACAAGTTGCGGTGAGCCTATGACGGAGAATGGACGTCTTATGGATTTTTATGATGATTATAGTCCATACATGGAAATAGACCTTATGAAGATGGAGGATGGGTATCCTGATACAAATTCAGGTCAAAAGTGTCCCCATGTGTATCGATGTCCTTCCTGTAATAAAGAAGAAGTATTTTTTATAAAAGAATAAGCCCCGTTTCGTGAACGGGGCTTATCGGTTCTTATTATGGGCGGATTCGTGATTCTGTTTCAACATCAAAGAAATGTGCTTTGTTCATATCAAATGCTAGTTCTAAAGTATCGCCAGGATGAATATCTCCACGGGAATCAACGCGGGCTACGAAATCTTGGCCGCCAATACTTGAATAGATCATTAATTCTGCACCAGTTAACTCTGCAACATCAACGTTAGCATTAATTTTTGTACCTGCAGACGCATCAATGAAAACTGGCTCATCATGAATATCTTCAGGGCGAGTTCCAAGAATGATTGATTTTCCAACATAGCCTTGTTCACGAAGATATTTCATTTTTCCTTCTGGAACGGCTATAGATGTTTTTCCAATCACAAATTTTCCATCTTCTAGTTTTCCGTTAAAGAAGTTCATTGCTGGAGAGCCGATAAAGCCACCGACAAAGACATTCTCAGGCTTTTCATACACTTCTTTAGGTGAACCAACTTGTTGAATGACACCATCCTTCATAACAACTAGTCGAGTAGCCATTGTCATTGCTTCAGTTTGATCGTGCGTAACATAGATAGTAGTTGTATCTAGACGGCGGTGAAGTTTTGCAATTTCTGCACGCATTTGAACACGAAGCTTTGCGTCTAGATTTGATAAAGGTTCATCCATTAAGAATACCTTTGCATCACGGACAATGGCACGTCCTAATGCAACACGCTGACGCTGTCCACCTGATAGAGCTTTAGGTTTACGGGTTAAGTAAGCCTCTAAACCAAGAATTTTTGCAGCATCTTGTACACGACGATCAATTTCATCTTTAGGGAACTTGCGCAGTTTTAAACCGAATGCCATGTTATCATATACCGTCATGTGTGGATAAAGAGCGTAGTTTTGGAAAACCATGGCGATATCACGATCTTTCGGTGCTACGTCGTTCACTCTTTTACCATCAATGTAAAAATCACCTTTTGAAATATCTTCAAGACCAGCAATCATTCGAAGTGTAGTAGATTTTCCGCACCCAGATGGTCCAACAAATACGATAAATTCTTTATCCTCAATATGTAAATTGAAGTCTTGAACAGCGGTTACTTTATTATCATAAATTTTATAAATGTGATCTAATTTTAACTCTGCCATTAGTAATTCCTCCCTTTATCTTGTTAACAATATTGTACAATTAGAGGCCAAAAATCAGTATGGACAGAGTGCACAAAGATTGAAAGCGCTTTTTTGGGCAGATTGTTACTTTGCTTGACTCTGCTCAAATAGTAAACACGCTAAAAACACTGTAAAGGCACCGTAAAAATCCTTTAATTGGATTCCAGATTTATCGATGAATTTATCGATCCGGTATTGAAGTGTATTTCTATGAATATACAATTTTTTTGCCGTTAAGCTGGCATTTAAATTATTCTCAAGAAAGACTTTTATTGTTGAATACATCTCTGTGTCTTCAGTAAAGACCCCAAAGATTACTTGATTGACCATTTGTTTTAAATCAGCCGGCAAGTGAAAAGCTAAATAGGCTGGGAAAACACGCTCAAATGTAAAGATATTCAAGTGGTTCACAAGATTCGAAATCCCAAAAGAGAAGTATTCTTTCTCCTGAAGATATTTTGCGCGGAGTTGATTGGAAAAAAGATGGAACTTTCCGAAAAAAATAGAAATTTTTACATAAAAATCGCTTTCTAATGTTTCAGTCATTGAAATCAAATCTTCTTCTGTCAGAGCAATTGCGCTGCCTGCTTCAATGACAATACCTCGATTGCTGTTTTCCCAGATGACTATGACTTCTTCAGAAAAAAAACCTTTTAATGCAGACTCAATTTCGCTTTGAATCGTATCATCGCTGTTAAATTGAAACTGAATGAAACGAAGATACGTCTCAGGTTTACAAGTCGGGAGAGGACCATCTAATAATAAATAGGTATCCCATCCCTTCGCAGTGGAATTGCTCGAAGGATTTTTATATTCAACTAATTGGTAAATTGTTTTAAGAAGGGTTAATTCCTTTTCAGTTACCACTGCTTTAGGAATAGCGATCCATTCGTTTTCAATCTCATTATAGAAGATATAAAATTGTTCAGAGGGATTCACTGGCTTAACTGGAAATAAAATGGAATTCTCATAAATAGACAATAATTTTTTTAACATGGTTGATTTCCCCGTTTTTTAATATTTACTTGATTCATTTATTATACCAGTAGTTGATAAAAGCAAGAAAAAATAAAGGCTAGCCTTTTGTTAATCCGGGCTAGCCTCTCATATATGGTGGTTATAAAGATTAATCGCATTCATAGGGTGGTTGTTCTTCTAGTAACTCATGGGCTTCTTCGATATTAGTTGTATCATGGCGTGAATGGACAGAACCACCAGACATGCCTTCGTTAATCATCCGGTCCACATCCATGAACACCTTATCTCTACCTTCATAAGCAGAACCTAAATCCGTTACCTTGTCTTTTCCTTTATCCATAACCATCATCCCTTTCCGTAAACTATTTCTAGTTTGTGGAAAAGGTGAGTTTTCATACACTTTAAAGATCCCGGCATTACATTATTCATAAACATGGTAAAGCATCAGCTCATGGATTTGGCTTGATAATGCCTCGATCTCATCTCGTTCAGGTACATTTGTTGTCCATTCTATATTCCCTGTTTGATGATAAATTCCTGTGACTCTTTGCTTTTTATGATAAAAGGAAAAATTCCATCCCGGAATATTTTTATTTTCAAATAATGGCTTGAATTGAAAGTGCATTAACATCGTGAAATCCCCCTTTTAATTTACTTACTATTAGCTTAACTTGTTTGGGAGATTTTTTAAATAGAATTTTCTGTCAATTTTTTCATCAGTTCTGATAAGTTGAGAGTTGGAGGAATAAGCGGCAAAGTTGCTCAATTTTCTTTTCTTCTATTTCGTGTTCGTCAAAGCTCATAGGTTTGGAATTTACCTCGTAAATATAGTACTGCCCCGTTTTACTTACCCCAGCGTCGATGGAAAATTCACCAAAATAGCCAAATCGTTCAGATAATGCCCTTCCAATATAAGGGATAATTGTTTCAATAAATTGATCATGCTTTTCAGAATGCAAAATTTCATAGGGCAAGAGCCTCCCACCAGAGGGTATATGAGTAGTAATTCCTTGTTCTTGTGATTGCCTAATCCCAATCCCAGTTAAAATATACTTACCTTCATCTGCGTGTGCAAGGATACGAAAGTCGAAACGATTACCTTCGTATTCAGCTGATGTTATTTCCTCTTGGGCTAGGTAGTTTTTCTCAAGTAGCTCCTTGCCCCAGTTCTCCCAAAAATGATTAAAGGATTTATAAATTTCCTGAAGATAGATTCCTTCTAATTGAACCTTGGAAGAACCCATCAACTTTAAGCGGAAAATCCCTTTTCCTTTTGATGATTGCGCAGGTTTTAAATATATGCTTATCTGCTTCTGCAGAAAAGTGATCAAGTCCTTTTTTTGCTGGATGAGGATTGTTTGCGGCAAAAAGGTTTGCAAAAACGGATGGGTTTTAAGTAATTCATATAACTCAAATTTATCGATAAAACATGGATTGAAAAAAGGGATATTTTTCTCCTTTAAAATCGAAAAAAAACGTTGGTATTGCTTACTTTGTTCTGACTTTCGGAAAGGCACCCGATTATAAACCAGGTTTGGATAGGGGAATATTTCTTTAACCCAGTGATTTTTATCAGGTAAATAGGTATAGCCAGTAATAAGATCTGTATCTACATCTTCCGGAGTAAAGACAAAGCTTATTCCATCAAGTGAAATAAGCTTCTTTTGTAATGCTATAAATAGCGGGCCATTACCCGCAATAGAACCATTTGATTTTCTCGCTGACATAATACCAATCAGTGGCCCTGCTTGATTGGCTTTCATGTGAATAACTCCTCTGGGTGTAATAATGATTGCTCGGTAAGAAAGACAGCAAACGCAATGGACAATTTACGTGTTAGCAAATCAAAATCTTTCAATTCGGGATGAGCAAAGATGGTTCTTCCAGGTTTTGAATTTGCTTCAAAGAGCCAAACATCTCCATTTCGGTCGATACCTAAATCAAAACCAATCTCACCAATAATGCCTTCTACATTCCTATCTAAAGAACTGCTTAAAAGAAGGGCGGCATGGGAGAGTCTTTCTTTATACAAAGTACGTTCATCCCCTGAGAATATTTCTTCGAGTGTTTTAACATCACCACCGCTTCTTGTATGAGTGGTCACGCTGCCAGGGCCTGCAATTTTCGCTGCAATCGCTGATACATGCCAATTTCCCAGATCATCTTTATTCGTGTGGACGCGAAAATCAATTGGTCTTGATTCGCTTCTGAGTAAATTAATGCCCTGCTGTACCAACATTTTTTCAAGTGATTGATTGGCAAATACGATACCCATCAATCGTTCTAAACTTGAAAATCTTCGCAAACGCTTTACACCACTTTCATCTTGGTAGCGGCAAAAATAATCATCGGTGTGCTTGTCATATATTATTTGGTGAACACCTAAACCAAGACTGCCATTTTTAGGTTTAATAAAAACATGGCCATGGGTAGAAAGCATAGTCTCGATTGAGGAGAAGGATGTAAATGGCAGTGTTTCTGGTAGGAAGCTTGCAACTATGTCATCATGAATAAGCCTTTCATGAATATCAAGCTTGTTAAAAAATCCAGGATTATACCAAGGAATAAGGTATTCCTTTTGCAAGCGGTCACGCACCTTAATTAATTTTGGGTTATTTTCACTTCTCCGATTGGGCAGCCGATCATAAATAACATTAGGAAAAGGCACTTCAACCGTCTCCCATGCATTTTTTTGAAAAATGTACCCTTCTATGATTCCTTGGTCCCAATCAATATGCTGTTCTCCAAATACAAAAGGTAAAGCACCCACCATTTTATTTACAGATAGAAGTTTTGAAAAGAACAATGTTCTTTCACCAATAGGTTCCAAAGGTAGTGAGGTAAATCCCGCTGTGAAAATACCAACAAGTGGACCGATAATAAGACTATGGTTATTGAAAAAGACATGAAGTGGAGTGTTGAAATTAGGAAAATGGAGTGCTTTTTGAATTTTTCTGCTTATCGAAACCCGGTCATCCTTATCAGGGTGAGGGATAAAATCAACTTCTATGGATCTCGAACCAAAGGCAATCCTTGTGATCTCTTTATCTTTAAGAAATGATGGAGGACAGAAAACAACTAATTGATCATTTTGAGCAACTTCAATGAGATAATGTTTTCTCATAATAGCTCTTCCTTTCTTTTGAATCTATCAGGGTTAAGTGTTTCCCGTAAAGCAATGGCGCTAGGTTCAGAGAATCTTTAAGGTCTGGTTGAGTTTGCAAGAGCACTTTTCGCCCTGGTTTCGAATTTACATCCAAAATCCAGATTGAACCATTTTTCGCTATGCCAATATCTACTCCGAGTTCAAATAATGGTAAAAATGCATTTTCAAGAAGAGGAGGAAGATTGGTGAGAATGTATGTTAATTCTTGATTAATATATTCCCTAGTAGCAGGTGGGAGAGAAGGTGACCAATCGGCAAAGGGGAGGACGGTCCCACCAGCACTTAAATTTGATAAAATACCGCCAGTATTTCCTCTACGAATCCCTCTTCCTAATTCGCTCCAATTCCCATCCATATTTTTTTGCAGTAGGACGCGAATGTCGAAGGGCTGCAGTTGATTATTTGATAATTCAAGATAAGGTTGCAGTAAGTATTGACGATTACAAATGAGCGACTGTAACCACTGGGTTAGCTTCGTTTCATTTGGGAAAATCCGTGAAATAATCTTCTTTTGTTTTTCAGTTTTAACATGAAAGGATTTTTCATTTTTTTTCAAATAGTAAATGCCATTCCCTTGCGATCCGTTAATGGGCTTTAAAATAATCCTTGTCTTTGTTGTTAATTCATTTAATACGATGTTAGTATCGGAAACAGATTGAGTTACAGGTAAGTAAGCCGATAAAACTGTTTTTCTTAATTCTTCATAGAGTTCTAGTTTATTTGGCAGCCCATATCCTAAAAAGGTTATGTCAGTTCTGGTCTTTAGCCAAGATACAATCGGAATGCATTGTTTGGAATGCTCATCATCACCGTAAAAACAACGGTCATAAATAATCGTTGGAATGTGAAATTCACTGTCGACCCAGGATTTTGTAGTTAAATTAAATTTTTCCCCTTTTACTTGAAGTGTCAGCGGATCTATTTTTGAAGGGGTGAAGCGGTAGCATTCCATCCCACAGGATTCTGCAAGGTTCGCGATTTCGTTTATATAGGACTGTTCACTTTCCATGCTAACTGTCATTATTCCAAAAGCAATCAATTTAATGATCCTCCTTTACAATTGTAGATTCAAATGCAAGCAACGTACAAAATTGGATGAGCGCCTTAGCAGACGGCCTAATTTTTCCTAACCCATCCTCAAAGTTTTTAGAAGGTTTAGAGTTTACTTCTATTATCCAGAGCTGTCCCTCTTGATCGACCCCGATGTCGATTCCTAATTCTCCGGTTATCCCTGTTGAAGAACCACTAATAGTCGAAGCCGTTTCAAGCGCTAATTCCTTCATAAGTGCAAGCACTTCTATCGATTTTTTATGGCCGAGACAAGTGTGTAGAACATTTAAGGGTCTGAGAATTCTTCCTCCCCTAGCAATGTTAGAAACGAACTCATTTTCCGATGCGACCCTTGCCACAATCGAGGTAACTTGCCAATGGTTGTTTAGATTTTTGTGACACAAGACTCTAAAGTCCATGGCACAGGATTCAAAAGTAACTAACTCAATCCCCTGTTGAACAATATAAAAGCGATTATGGAGTATTTGCTTTATAAGGTGGTGGACTTCATCTAAATGATATTTATTTCTAGATCTATCATTAAGAGCAACGATAGAGGTTTGTAAAGAGAATTGGCTATCCTCTTCCTTTTTCAATTTCATAATATTTCTGCCTTGACTGCCATGAACTGGCTTGATAAATACCGTTTCAAATTCTTGAGTAAGTTCATATAAGTGTTCTTTTGTATAAATTTTGGTTTTTGGTAAAAACGGAAAGAGATGTTTCTCGTGAAATATTTGATTATACACTTCCCATTTTGAAAGAAAGCGTTCATTAAAAAGTGGAATCAGTAAGGTTTCAAGTCTTTTACGAAAATGTTTGAATGGCTCAGAGTGTTCAAGTTTGCGGGAATGGATTCGGTTGTAAATAACATCTGGTAAAGGATGTTCGAAGGGACTCCATTTCCCATTTATAAGGTAATACCCACGATTTAAAAATTGATCATATGAAAAAACATAAAAAAAGCCGCCAGTCTCGGTAATTCCATGATGAAGCTCTTCGCAAAAAGCATGAATAGAACGAAAATGGGGTTCCTCTTCCTCATTTGAAGGGAAATCAGTTAAAAGTCCAATCACAGGCCCAAGCTCAAGTGTGAGTAAATCAGGCTGATAGATGGCCTGAAATTTATAGTCCTGAATGGGGAGACAAAAATCTTTTAAGATATTTTCGGGTATAAGCATCATATTTGGGTCCATTTCAATCGTTTTGACTTTTGTATTTATCGTCTTGTGTCCTAATTTGATATTTAAGTCAAGGTTATGATTCACTAGTAAATTGGTAAACAATTGGTTGGACATTTGCACAAAGCAGTCATTTTTATTTTTTTGTTTCCTTGGTTTAATCGTAATTGGAGTTATTGGAAAAAACATAAGCATTCCTCAATTTCTACCTAGAGCTTATAGGCATTAGTTGATATAGTAATGTATGTAACATTAATCTAGATGGTGATATTAACATTCTCGCATTTAAGTGAATAGTTTGTTATAGTTGATTCGAAATAAAAAAGCGGAAGCGCCCGTTTAGCGGCGCTGGAGCTAGACATCATTAAAAAGGAGTGACACAAGTGGCAGTAAATTTATATGATTCCGCCTATGCGTTAGAAACAGCCATTCGTCAAAGTGAAGAATATACCCAACTACAGCAAGCTTATAAAGAGGTAAATGCTGATCCAGCAGCAAAACAGATGTTTGATAAGTTCCGTCAAATCCAAATGGACCTGCAACAGAAACAAATGATGGGGCAGGATATATCTGAACAAGAGGTCCAACAAGCACAATCAACCGTTGGACTCGTTCAGCAAAATGAAAAAATTGCTCGGCTTATGCAAGCGGAACAACGGATGAGCATGGTTATTGGGGAATTAAACAAAGTGATCATGAAGCCATTAGAAGACCTTTATGGAAAAATGTAAACTCAGTTAGAAAAGCCTTGGGAAAAGCCTTGGGAAAAGTGACCGAAGGCTCAGGTTGTCGAAAAACTTTCGATAGCCTTTTCTTTTATTTTCATTCTTTAATAATTCACCGTGTTAATTTGTAATAATAATATATAGGATTTTCAACTAGTCTGTTGATTTGCACACCAATCAACGGTGTAGTATTCAATTTATGCTCTTCAACTTCTCTAAAAAATGCGCTCTTTTCTAAAAGAATGTTGCTTCTTAAACTCGCTCATAAAACACGAGATTCGCTCATAAAAGCTCATTATTCGCTCATTGAAACCCAATATTCGCTCATAAAACTCTAAAATTCGCTCATTGAAGGAAAAAGACGATTAATATATCATGAATGTTCAAATGTTGAAGTGTAATTTTACACAAAATATCCTTTTTAATTATCTGATCATTGATTTATAACAACATTATCTTCTAAAACAGCCAAAAAATATTAAGAATAAGTGTGAAATCAATGTTTGAGCCAAAAGAGTTTAGCCAAAGTGAATATGAATTTGTGTCTATTGATGAACTTATATCAGAAGATTTAGTTGGGCTAGAAAAAGAATATTGCAATGCTTTAGGTAAATTTGCCTCCTTGTTGATTGGAGCGGAGGGCACTCGACTCCTGCGGGACAGAGAGGTCACGGGAGACCCCGGAGGCGCCAAAGCGCCGAGGAGGCTCCAGGACCTCCCCTCGGAAAGCGAGTGCCCGGAGCGGAAATCAACAGGCCAGTTAGCAGGGACAATCAATTAATAATTTCACCCCTACATAACGACTATGCTTTGGTCAATATGCCTGCAAGGTAAAGCTTCCGCTTTTCTGTTCTATAAATGCCTAAAAAATCATAAAAGTGATATAAAGGCTAATTCACCAAGAACAGGGGGCAACGTTATGATTTATCGCTTGCTTGCTTTAAATATTGATGGCACACTTCTTCAAACAAATGGAAAAATTCATAAATCAACAAAAGAAGCAATCGAATATGTTCAACAAAAAGGGATCTATGTCACACTCGTTACATCAAGGAGTTTTCCTTCTACAAGGAAAGTAGCGAAGGCCTTAAAAATAAAATCACCATTAATCACTCATCAAGGCGCTTTTATTGCCAGTTCAGAGGACAAACCAATTTATGTGAAAAGGATAAATGAAGATATAACCTACGATACAGTAAGCTTCTTAGAGGCCCTGCCATGTCAAATACGTCTAGTCCACGAACAATTTTCATTAGCAAATAAATTAAAATTAAATAATAATTTGTTGGCTAAAACGGTTTTTACCTCAGGAGATCCAGTCTTCTATTCGCAGCAATTTGTTTCATCACTATCTGAATATTTACATGACCAACCAGTGAGCCCCCCTAAGATTGAAGTATATTTTGAAGAAGAGAGTGACCTTCAAGATGCCAAAAAGGCACTTAGAAAAATATTTACAGAAATTGAATTGATTGAGCTTGACTCGTTACGGTTAGATATTGTACCCGTGGGTGTTTCAAAGTTATCAGGGTTATCCTACCTAGCGAGCCAACTTGGAATCCATCGAAAAGAAATGGTCTATATCGGTGATGGTCTAGATGATATTCCATTGCTTGAAGCCGTAGGTCTTGGAGTATCAATGTGGAATGCCGATTTCGAAGTAAAGAGAGCATCCGATTGGGTTACCAGGTCAGAGAATGAACATGGTGTTGCTTTTATGGTCAAAGAACATTTTAGAAAGCAGCAACCAATTGAGTTTTTAAGAAGGATGAACATTATTAAAAAATGACCCTTGCAAAGATATCAGTGGCAGTGCCGTTGATATCTTTTTTGTTTTGAATTATTTATCCAGAATAACTTCTACTATAAGAATTTATTTTATGGGATTTTTCGTGTAATCTCGTTTCTTATAAAGGAATAATCTATCGTAATGACGAATAATTTATAAAGTTTCTGAATACTATAAAGATGAACGGACAAAGGATGCTTTCCGTGAAGGCTGGCTTCATACTGGGGATGTTGTCACAATCGATGAAGAAGGTTTTGTCAAAATTGTCGACCGCACAAAGGACTTAATAAAGAGCGGGGGCGAATGGATATCTTCGGTGGATTTAGAAAATGCATTAATGGCACATGAGGCTGTTTTTGAAGCGGCGGTTGTTGCTGTACCACATGATCAATGGCAAGAACGTCCAATAGGCTGTGTCGTTTTAAAAGAGGCATATAAGGGAAAAACAACGAAAGAAGAGCTATTGGATTTTTTAAAGCCCCAATTTGCAAAATGGTGGATTCCTGATGATATCCTCTTCCTAAATGAAATTCCTAAGACATCGGTTGGTAAATTCCTGAAGATGACTTTAAGGGATCAAGTGCAAAAAGATATGATTCGAAAAGCATAAGTAGGGAGGACAAGGGATATTCCTTTGTTCTTTTGGCTGTGCATAAGAATAAAAAATAAGATGTGGAAAGTTCACTATATTTAAAAAACTTTTATTTATTTATCCCATCAATTCCCTATATAATGGAATTGATGAAAGAGGATGGGAGGGTTTGGCATGTCGATAAATTTTATTACCGATAAGGTGCATGTGAAGATTGCTGGCCGTGTCGCAACATTAGAAATGAATAGACCTGAAGCTTTAAACGCAATGGACCCAGATATGATTAGGGGGCTTGTCTGCAAGCTTAAAGAAATCAGTGAATCCGATGAAATTGATATTATTGTAATAACCGGAAAAGGTAGAGCCTTTTCAGCCGGCGGTGATATTAAAACAATGATTTCTAGCATGAATGAAAATGAATTTTATCCAGTCATGGATAGCATTAGTGAGCTTATAATTACTCTTTATAGTATGCCGAAATTAACGATTAGCGCTGTATCAGGGGCAGCAGCAGGCTTGGGATTCAGCCTAGCATTAGCTACAGACCATATCATTGCCGAAAAGACTAGTAAGTTTGCAATGAATTTTATCGGAATTGGTTTGATTCCTGATGGAGGTGCCCATTTCTTTTTAGATAAAAAATTAGGAGAAGCAAAAGCGAAACACGTAATCTGGGACGGTAAAATGATGAATGCTGCTGAGGCATTGGAGTTGGGGTTAATTGAAGAGGTAGCCACTGGAACGCTTCAGGAGACATTAGATGCTAGAATCGCAGATTGGTTAAGCAAACCGGTTCAAGCAATGATAAAAACAAAAAAAATATTGGCAGACATGAACCGTCCATATTTACTAAAAATATTAGAATTAGAAAAACTCTCCCAACAAAAAATGCGTGAAACGATTGACCACCAAGAAGGAATTCGAGCATTTATTGAAAAAAGGCCACCTAGATTTATAGGAAAGTAAACAAAGAAGCCACCCGGCCTCTTTGTTTTTTTAGCCCTTTTAAGAATGAAACAGTAATAACTTTCCACTTGGCGAAGTGCAGCGATGTGTACGTTCTAATAAGTTTTTTTCAGTTAACATCTTTTCGGCTAATTCTTTTGCAGCCTCATCATGTTCAGCCTGAATAGATTCGTCTAAAATCTTTTCTCCATTGCTTTCAAATACTGTTAATTTATAAGTCTTCATTCTACCAACCCCTTAATAAACTAATGTTACTTAATATTTTCACATAATTAAAAAAAAAGCGCAAAAAGAAAGTGAAACCAATTTGTATAATATTCGTAATTAAATGGAGAGGAGTGTGTGAAATGGGTCTGATACTTGAACATGTCACGAAAAGGTTCGGAGATTTTGCTGCTGTTGACGATTTATCTTTAGAAATACCCGAGAAAGAAATGTTTGGCTTTTTAGGGGCAAATGGAGCAGGAAAAACAACGACATTCCGTATGATCTTAGGTCTACTCGATTCTAGCGGTGGAAAGATTACATGGGACGAGAAGCCGATTAATTATTCTTCGAGTCACTTAGTCGGTTATCTTCCGGAGGAGCGAGGCTTGTATCCAAAACTAAAAGTCCGTGACCAAATTGTCTATTTAGCAAGATTAAGAGGGATGCAAAAGACGGAGGCACTTACGGAATTAAGGTCATGGCTTGAGCGATTTAAAATTCAAGAGTATGAGAATAAAAAAGTCGAAGAACTTTCCAAGGGGAACCAACAGAAAATTCAATTCATTGCGGCTGTCGTACATAAACCGAAATTATTAATTCTCGATGAGCCATTTAGCGGGCTTGACCCGGTAAATGTGGAAATGCTGAAGGAATCAGTTTTATCCTTAAAAGAAAGTGGAGCAACCATCGTGTTTTCGAGTCACCGGATGGAACATGTAGAAGAAATGTGTGAGCATCTTTGCATTTTACACAAAGGAAGTCCAGTGGTCCATGGTTCATTAAAAGAAATAAAGCGGTCGTTTGGTAAAAAGAACTTGGTTATTCATGCTGATTTTTCGTTAGATTCCTTAAAAAGTTATCCTGGTGTTGTTAAGTCAAAACCTACTATGGAAGGAATTCATCTACAAATTGAAGGAGAGTACATAGCCGAAAAAATTCTTAAGGAGATAGTAAATCAAGGGTTTATTCGAAAATTTGCTCTTGAAGAGCCTTCTTTAAATGATATTTTTATTGAGAAAGTAGGTGACTCTTATGAATAGTTTTTGGATTATCTTGTTCCACACTTATATAAACAAATTAAAAACAAAATCTTTTATCATCACAACCCTTTTAACGGTTGTAATCGTCTTAGTCTTAACTAACTTATCAAATATCATTGATATATTTGATAAAAATGATGGGAAAGAAATGGTTGTTGTTTTAGATGAAACAGGACAATTATACAAACCATTGGAAAAACAAGTTAGATCAATTAATAAAAATATTAAACTTTCTCTATACGAGGGCAGTGAAGCTGAAGCTGAAAAAGCGGTAGAACAGGGAGATTATCAAGGAATTCTTCTGCTCAGTTTCAATGATAAAAAACTGCCAGAAGCACAATTTAAAGCCATGAGTATTGCTGATTCAGCCTTGTTTACTGATCTTCAAACGAGCCTCCAGCAATTAAAAACAATGCTTGCAGCTTCTCATATCAATCTGACACCTGTCCAACTTCAAAAGCTTTATGAACCCGTTTCTTTTGAGAAAATTGCCCTTGAGAAGAACGCAAAAACAGAGGAGGAATTAAATCAAGCAAGGGGTCTTGTCTACGTCCTGCTATTTATCATTTATTTTTCAGTTATTATGTATGCAAATATGATTGCGATGGAAGTTGCGACAGAAAAATCTTCAAGGGTAATGGAAATCTTAATATCAAGTGTCTCACCGATTAAGCAAATGTTTGCAAAAATAATCGGAATAGGTCTTTTAAGCCTGACACAACTTGCTGTATTTCTGTCTGTAGGCTATTTCTCGTTTAAACAGAATATGGAATCTTTAAAAGAAGGTTTTTTTGGTGTATATGGTTTTGGTGATATCCCTGGAGATACGATCGTGTACGCGGTCATTTTCTTTATTCTAGGCTATTTTCTTTATGCAACACTTGCAGCATTTCTTGGGTCACTTGTCAGCAGAATTGAAGATGTTCAGCAAATGATTACGCCAATGACCATGCTCGTTGTTGCTGGATTTATGATTGCTATGTTTGGGTTGGGAAAGCCTGATGCACCGTTTATCACGATAACATCTTATATACCGTTCTTTACACCAATGATCATGTTTCTACGTGTTGGAATGTTGACAATTCCGGTCTGGGAGGCTCTATTAGGAATAGCTATCCTTGTAACAACTATTATTTTCTTAGCGATATTCGGGGCTCGCGTATATCGTGGCGGCGTGTTAATGTATGGACAGTCAAACTCCTTTAAAGATATTAAAAAAGCATTACAGTTAACTAAAAACGAATAAAGGTGAACTTGAGTTTTTACCTAGGGTAAAAGTTTTAGCTTTTACCCCAGGTAAAAGCTCTTTATTTTTTCGTCCTACTATTAACAAGAACGTGCATTCGTATTTCAGAGGTGCTACAATGGAGAAAAGATGAGGAAAGGAATTTTTTATGAAAAAGATAACGTTTATTCATGCAGCTGATCTGCATTTGGACAGCCCGATGGTTGGATTAAAGTATTTGCCTCATAATATCTTTTTACGAGTGAAAGAAAGTACATTTACAGCTTTAAGAAAGGTTACGGCAGCTGCGATTTACCATCAGGTGGACTTCGTTATATTAGCAGGCGATTTGTTCGATGGTGAGGACCGCAGCTTGCGGGCACAATCCCGCTTTCGGACCGAGATGCTTAAGCTTGCAGAAAAAGAAATTCCTGTTTATATCGTCCATGGTAATCATGATCATTTAAACGGGTCCTGGGTTCACCTCGACATGCCACCAAATGTACATGTTTTTAATAATGAGGTAGGAACCAAAGTTTTACATACAAAGAGCGGAGAAATCATCCATCTATATGGCTTTAGTTATCCGACGAGACATGTCTATGATAGAAGAATAGATGATTATATAAAGAAAGAAGGAGCCGACTTCCATATCGGAATTCTTCATGGAAATGAGAGTTCTGGGGTTGAGCATGATAACTATGCTCCTTTTACAGTTAGTGATTTGCTTCGAAAAGATTTTGATTATTGGGCATTGGGCCATATCCATAAAAGAACGATCCTATCTGATAAACCGCCGATCATTTATCCAGGCAATATCCAAGGTAGAAATAAGAAAGAAACAGGGGTAAAAGGAATTTATCATGTATCGTTAACCGAACTTGATCTGAAAATGACCTTTTTAGAAACAGCTGATATTATTTGGGAAGAAGCAGTGGTTGATGGATCTTCAGCCAGAAGTTTTCAGGAGCTGTTACAATTATGCCAGACTCAAATCAATAGTGTACGGAAGGAACAGAAGGGGACGCTATTATCTCTTGTTTTGAAAAATATTCAATTAGACGATGAACGGGAAAAAAGAAGTGTCGATGCCGAACTTTTAGAGCTTCTCTTAGAGGATGAAAAAGATGAGGAATCATTTGTTTGGGTTGTCGACTTAACCATCACAGTTAGTCAGCAAATAGATAAAGAACAAATGAAAAGGGACGCTAATTTTTATGCAGAGCTCTTTGAAACCATTGACCATTATGACGATGTGGAGCATGCTTTGGCTCCATTGTACGAACACCATTTAGGGAGAAAATATTTAGCTCAGTTTACGGCTGCAGAGCAAAAAGAACTAGTCGGAAAAGCAGAGAAGTTGCTTATACAATTACTTTATCAAGCTTAGGGAAGGTGTGAGGAAGATTTGAAAATCCTCGAACTACACATATACGGGTATGGCCAATTAGAGAATGTCCAAATTACCAACCTTCACGATTTTCAAGTTTTCTATGGAGAAAATGAAGCTGGTAAGTCCACAATTATGGCCTTTATCCATGGCATCCTATTCGGTTTTCCTACAAAACAACAATCATTAGTGCTCCGATATGAGCCAAAACATAGTACCAAATACGGCGGAAAAATTAGAATTTATCATGAAAGTCACGGCGGGGCTGTGATTGAACGTGTTAAAGGAAAAGCTGCCGGCGATGTCAAGGTCGCTTTGGACAATGGTAGGATGGGCGGCGAGGAACTACTTAAAGAATTAACTGGAAACTTTGATAAAAGCTTATTTCAAGCTATTTTTTCTTTTAATTTGCACGGTTTGCAAAATATCCACCAAATGAAAAGTGAAGAGATAGGGAAATTCCTATTTTCCGCTGGAACATTAGGAACTGAAAGGTTGTCAAAAACAGAAGCTTTCCTGCAAAAAGAGTTAGACGCGCGCTTTAAGCCTTCAGGAAAGAAACCTTTATTAAATGAAAAGTTACAAGCACTTCATGAAATCAATGAAGAATTGAAAATAGCAGAAGCAAAAAATAAAAATTATTCTAATTTAGTAGAAAAGAAAGAGATGCTCCAGGAAGAACTAACCGGAATAAACGGGTCTATACAGGAGCTTGGGGCAATGATTGAAAAACTAAATGAATGGAAAAGGATCGAATCCACTGTCAAGGATGAAAAGTGGACATCGAAGGAGCTAAAGGAACTAGGAGAGATTGGGTTTCCGGCACGTGGTATTGAACGGGTCGAAAACATAAATCAACTCATCCATCCTTATCGTGCGGGGATTAACAGTATGACCGAAAGAATTGGAATTTTAAAAAAAGAAATAGCGATGATTCAGCCAGACCATTCTTTTCTAAAAAACGAGCCGGCTCTTCTTTCCTTGCTTGACCAAGTCCCGGTCTATGAGCAATTAAAGCAGGAGAAGCTGAAATGCGAAACGAAACTTTTAGCTATTGAAGAAGAGCTTTCTATAACTAAAGAAAAGCTTCATTTAAATTTAAATGAGGAAAATATCTTTTCTATTAATACAAATATTTATATGAAAAACCAAGTTGATGTAGTTTCTCGGAAAGTTCAAAGGCTAGAAGAAGTAAAGGAAGAATTAGAAAATCAATATCAAGAAGAAAAAGGCAATTTAGAAGAAATAGAAAAAGAGGTCCGACTAGCAGAGAGACATGTTCTAACTGTACAGGAACGATTGCGGCTTGAAGAGAAGTTAACTTCGGGAAATGATAAGAAGAGCATAGAAGGAGAACTAAGGGCCTTACAAGACAAAATAGAATTCTATCAACAGATAAATGAACGAGATAAAGCTACTTCAGCAAAGCAAGATAAGCAGAAGAAACTTCAGTTTTATCTTTTTGAGTTTATTCTAGCTGCAGTAACACTTTATGGCTTGCTATCAAAGCAATGGTTTTTAGTTACTTTAGGTTTACTAGGGTGTAGTTTAATAGCCATTTTTATGACTAGAACGAAGAAGCAATCGAAGGAAGTAGACTTAAATCAAACATTAAACGGTTTACGAGAAAAGGAAAAAGAGTTAACGAAAATACTCCACTCAGCTGAATATATCGAAATATTAAATCTTGAGGAGCAGTTAGAGCTTGATAACCAGAGGAAAGAAGAACTGCAAATAGTAAAAATGAAGTTAAAGCAGCAGCAAGCTCAATATGAAAAGGTCATTGCAAAATTTGAACAATGGGAATTGGAGTCAGCTCAAAATAAAGAAAAGTTGGTATCCATTAGCAATGAATTAAGGATTCCTGAATATATTGCAAATTCCTTTCTACTAGAAGCATTTGAACTAATTGAACACTATAAGTTGATTTATAGAGAGAAAAAACAATTACATTCAAGAATTGAGCAAATAAATCAGCAGCAGGAAAAAATAATAAAGCTTCTCCATCATTTTGAGAAGCTTTATTTAAATGAAAAAGGTTTAGATTTGTATAATGCTGCCTATTTATTGCGAAACAAGTTGAAAGAAGAACATGGCAAGCTAATAACGAGTCAAGAGAGACTAGCTAAGCTTACCGACCTTGAAGCTGATTTAAGGCAAAAGTCTCAGGAGTTGACTCATCTGCAATCAGAATATAAAAAACTTATCTCTTCTGCACAGGTGGAAACGGAGCAACAATTTTATGAACTTGGAGCAAAGGCAGAAAAGAAAGTAAAGCTGACTGAAAGAATAGAATCACTGCAGAGCCAACTACAACATTCGATTCTCTCTGAACAGGAACGGGAAAACTTCCTCCAAATGCGACCTAGTGATGAATTACTGACTGAATGTAATGAGGAGGTCCAATTATTACAAGCAAAATTAAAAAAAATTCTGGAAGAACAAGCTTCCATTAAGTATGAAATTCAAGTCCTAGAAGAGGGGGGCATTTATTCAGATATTCTCCATCACTACAAGCAGAAAAAATTTGAATTGGAAGAGGCAGCGAAGGAGTGGTCCGTCTATTGTTTAGCACAAGAGATCCTCTCAGATACGATTGAAAAGTATAAAAATATTCATTTACCAATGATGCTCTCCAAAGCAGAGGAATATTTATTGTTTCTCACTGATGGCAACTATCATAGGATTCACTTACAGGACACAGGATCGGGTTTTTTAGTTGAGCGCAAGGATCGTACTATATTTGAAGCAAATGAACTAAGCCAAGCTACAACCGAACAATTATACGTAGCCATACGACTTGCCTTTGCAGTTACGTTATATGAGAAACATCTGCTCCCAATTATTATTGATGATAGTTTTGTAAATTTTGATGCAAATAGAACAGAAAAAGTGATAGAACTACTAAAAGGGCTGGAGCGAAATCAACTATTATTTTTCACTTGTCATAAACATTTGCTTCCACATTTCCCAAGGGAAAATGTTCTTTTTTTAGAAAAAGGTGCTGTTCAGATAATTTCATAGAGTGATAATTGGATATGTTATACTCTTACTAGTGGAAAGGACGTGAAAATTATGGGTAAAGGAATATTAAAGCATGAAGTAGGGGAACAGGTGGAACTTTTTTTATTAATAAAAAGTTCTACTAAAGGAATTGCAAGTAATGGCAAACCTTTTTTAACACTAATTCTTCAAGACAAAAGTGGGGAAATAGAAGCAAAGCTATGGGATGTTAATGAAGAGGATGGAAAGAGTTATGCACCACAAAGCATTGTAAAAATACAAGGTGATGTGCATAGTTATCGAGGGAAAAGTCAACTTAAAATCCGTCAAATTCGCCGTACTGGGCCGTCAGATGGTGTAAAATTGGATGACTTCTTAGAGACCGCTCCACTAAGCCAAGAAGAAATGTCAGGCAAACTTACTCAGTATATTTTTGAAATGAAAAATCCTAATATCCAAAGAATTACTCGACATTTAATTAAGAAGCATCAGGAGGCTTTTTTAGAGTTTCCAGCAGCAACTAAAAATCATCATGAGTTTGTGTCAGGACTTGCATATCATGTTGTCAGTATGCTTGATCTGGCCAAATCAATAGCCATGCTTTATCCAAGCCTTGACAAGGATTTACTCTATGCAGGGGTTATTTTACATGATATGGGTAAAGTATTGGAACTATCCGGTCCCATTTCGACGGTCTACACTATTGAAGGGAATCTGCTTGGGCATATTACGATTATGATTAATGAAATAGGCAAAGCAGCTGAAGAACTCGGTATTTCTGGGGAAGAAGTCCTTATTCTCCAACATCTTGTTCTAAGTCATCATGGAAAAGCAGAATGGGGCAGTCCAAAACCTCCAATGATTAAAGAAGCTGAGATTTTACATTATATCGATAATCTTGATGCAAAAATGAATATGCTTGACCGTGCATTAGAAAGAGTGAAGCCAGGTGAATTTACCGAGCGAATTTTCGCCTTGGATAATCGTTCCTTTTATAAGCCAGTTTTTCATAAATAAAATAACCCTCTTTTGGGTTATTTTTTTTGCTTTAAAAGGTAATATGAATAATTTCATTTTAAGGGAATATCATTTAGTAAAGGTGGACAACCACTAAGAAAGGAGCAAGAAAAATTGACTATTCCTATTTGGGTATATGCTGTCGTGGTTGGTATTGTAGTGAGTGCACTAATGGCACTGAAAACAGGAAGAGAAGAGCGACTAATGGAAATGGAAAACATTGAGCAGGAAGGCGAGATCTATATGAAACGCCTGGAGAGAGAAAAGGAATTGAAGGAAGAACTTAAAGAAGAACTTAAGGCAACTGGTGAATAAGAAAAGCGGAAGCGCCCATAGGAGGCGTTCCGCTTTTTTCATTTCTTATTGTGCAGCAGTTGCTGCTCCTGTTTGTGGGTTAAGTGCGTCTTTTAAGTCTTTATCACTAACCTTTACATCTGCAGCTTTAAGTTCACGTTCCATAGCTTTATTAATTTCTTCCGTGGTTAATTTAGAAGATTTTACTTGTGTTTCAATTTCGTCCTTCATTTCTGCGTATGGTTTTTTCTCTTTTTTGTCAGTTAATTGGATAATATGATAACCAAATTGTGATTTTACTGGAGCACTAATTTCATTGACTTTTAAAGCATATGCAGCTTTTTCGAAGTCAGGATCCATCTTTCCAGTTCCAAACCAACCTAGGTCCCCGCCGTTTGCTTTAGAGCCTTCATCTGTTGAATACTGTTTTGCCATATCTTCAAATTTCGCTCCACCATCAAGCTTTTTCTTCACTTCATTTGCTGTTTTTTCATCAGCAACAAGGATATGACGAGCCTTTATTTCAGGTTGATAAGTAGCGTAGTAATCCTTTAATTCCTTTTCAGTTACCTTAACGCCTTTCATCGCAGCTTTTTCCTGCATCATGCCGAGCTTCATCGTTTTCTTCAAGTCATCTTCGCTTTTATAACCATATTGTGCAAGCGTAGATTCAAAATTTGCACCAAGATCTGTTTTTAATTGGTCGATTTTCGCATTTAATTCCTTATCAGTAACCTTGTATTTCTTAGATAGAACTTTTTCATATACAAGCTGCTGAAGGGCTTGGTCCCCGTATTTATCCTTCATTGTGTTGTAAAGTTCTTCTTGCGTAACGTTACCAACTTTGCTCTCTGCCACTGTATCAGATCCGCTTTGATTACATGCAGTTAATGCAAGTACTCCACCAGCCAATGAAAGGGCTAATAACCATTTTTTCATGATGAAATCTCTCCTAAACAGTAAATTCTTGTCCACAAACTCTACTATAACATAAATGGGAACTACTGCAAAAATAATAACGATGTTTATTTTTTGAAATTTATAAAAAAGGCAACCTAAAAATCATTTCAAAAAAAGTGGGAAGTGCCTAAACGAAATGAATACGGTTTGAATAGTATATCGTAGTAAATGAAAAAGGAGGTATTACGATGAGCCATGGATATGGAGCGGGCTTTGCTCTAATTGTAGTACTTTTCATACTATTAATTATTGTCGGAGCTTCTTGGATTTGTTAAGACCAAATTAAACATTTATGAATGGAGGTAAATATATGTCTGGTGGAGCAGGTTACGGTGGAGGATTTGCCTTAGTGGTTGTCCTTTTCATTTTATTAATTATTATCGGAGCTTCTTGGGTTTATTAATAAAAGTATCAAACTAAAAGCGATGAGAAATGCTCTCATCGCTTCTATTTTTAATGAATACAAATCCCTTCGTTCGCTAAAGCGTTCTAATTGGATTATGTATATAAAATTTCCAAATATGAAGAGATCAGAAGAATCGTAATTAGGATATTAATGGTACGGAATACCTTATGTTGGTTTTCTTCAGGAATTTCTTTTTGGATACAGAGTGAATTGGTCATTTTATTTACATAAAACAAGATAAAAATAGCGAAGACAATAAAAATGGAGATCATCAATGATTCCCTCCCTGATGTACGTGTTATGATTAATACAATATCAAAAATCACCTGAAAAAGATAGTCAAAAAGAATGGAAGAATGTTAGGCTCTTAATGGATGCATTAACCATTTATGTTCTGTCGGGAACTACTAATTAAAAATATTACCCGATATTATTAAAAATGGTTTACCCAATGTTTTAAAAGGTTAATAATAAACATATAAAAATGTTAAAGTTCTGAAAAGAGGGCAATAGGATGAATGAACATGAATTACTGGAAAGAATAAACTTGCTTGAATTTCATCAAAAGCTATTATTAAAATTGCTTAATGATCCAAAGCTTGAATTATATAAACTAATAATTGAAAATGGGATTACCGAACAGGAAATAGAGAAGTTTTATTCTTTATGTGACAAAATGAACCTAAAAATGGAAGAACAAAAAGCGGAGGGGTATGTGTACTTCCATCCGCTTTTTCATGAATTATCTGTATCATTACCGTCTACACTAAATATAAGAGAAGTAATTAACGCGTGTTTAACGCAAAAGCTTTACTTACCCCTTTTTCAAGAGATGGTAAAGTACTTATAATCCAATATTAAACGAGTTCTTGTTCAGTATTTTTTGATTTTTTTAGCTTCCCATCTTCTTCAACGAACCTACTTTCAATATTATGAAATGAACGTTCAAAGATTTCCATGAAATCTTCCCCATAAATGTTACGGACGATCGCCATCATTTCAACAATCTCTGGAAACTTGCCGTATAAGTCACGAAGCGGCAAAGCACCAGAAAATACAGCATTGCCATTTGGCTCATAGGTTTCCATTAATTGAAGTAAAATCTCTTCACCCTTTTCAGTAAGCTGGATATAAGTATTACGTTTGTCATTTTCCTTTTTTGAAAATTGAAGCAAACCTCGTTCTTCTAACTTTTTCGAAAAGTTAAATGCTGTTGAAACATGCATAACCCCGAACTTGGCCACATCCGATATAGAGGCCCCATTTAAATGGTAAGCAATCCATAGAATATGATGTTCATTAATATTTAAATCAAAAGGCTTTATCCATTGCTGCCAATCTTTCTCAATCGATTTCCACAAGGCTTTACTTAATTGTGCAACTCTCTGAGTAAAAATCATCGCTTCCTTCATTGAATATTGTTTTTCAGTCATCCCCATTTTCACCCACTTTATATTTCTCTATTTTCATTATGCCAATAAAGTAAAAATTAATAAAGTATAAATTCACAAAATTTTTAAAAATTCGAATAATATCCTATTGAAATTTAAAAAATATGCATATTCTTAAAAAGAATCATATTTTTTAACTAGATCCACCGAAAAATAGCAACATTTAGAAAATTTACTCTATAATTTTATTTAAAGAAAAGTTTCCATTCATCCCTTTTTTAACTTATAGACCTTGTTCATAGGAATGGACGCCTAAACATATAAATAGTTACAACAAATGGTCGAATTTTTGAAACTAAATAGGGGGATAAGATAGATGAAGCTAGCTGCAACCCTTTTTTTTATTTTTGGTGCGATCCTTTTATTAGGAGCAATTAAATATTTTTTAAGATTAACAAGCCCCGGTGTATATCCGCCTAAACAAATATTAAAGAAAAGAACATTTGCATTAGCTGGAGGTGGAGGGGTTTGTCTGGTAATTGCTGTAATGATCACCTATTTTTTATAGAAAGTATATTAAGAAAAGAACCCCTCTGGGTTCTTTTCTTAAAAAGGATCCCGTTCATTATTTTTGAATGACGGAAGGTGTTGTTAATTTAGTTCGCTTAACAATTGATTGAGCTACTGGATACAAAATAATCATTGTAACGGTATTGAGTGCAATGGCCGGCAAAACACCTGCTGCAAATAGTGCGGTAAAAGACATAGGTAAGCCTACAAGATAGAATGCTGATGTTAAAAAGATTGTCCCTGAAACAGCAGTTCCAATCGCAGTTAAGACGGCAACACTTACAATAGAGTTTCGGTATTTTTTTAAGGATAAAAATAAACCGAGGAAGACCAAAGCAGTGATGGGCTTATCAATGATATTTGGAATTTGTCCACCTGGAAATCCAGTTGTTAATGCAGACAATACTCCGGTCACAATAGACAAGAGCAAGACACTCTTTATCTCAGGAATAAGAATTATTCCTAAAAACATCATAGCAAGCATCATGTCAGGTTTAATTCCAAGAAAACTTGGCATTACCGTATGCAAGACCACCCCAATCCCCGCTAATAGTGCTAAAATTACAATGTTCTTCGTATTCATTTCTCTTCTCTCCTCTGCTATACTAATCTATTTGTTCCTCCTGCAGTGCTCTAGTTGCCTGCAGCGAAAAACCTGCTTTCATTATAACATAATTATATAATAATAATAAAGATATAATTTTCAGACAATTAAAAATACATCAGTTTTACACTTGATTGTTAATATTTGCAGCCATTTCTTCTAACATTTGAAAAGTATATTCACTTTGATTACTTTTCCATACAGCTCCAAATCCGTCCCCATTTCCATAACGCGGAAGTAAATGCATATGATAATGAAATACGGATTGACCGGCATGTTCACCATTATTATTTAGCGTATTTAATCCAATCGGTTCAAATTCTTTTTTTAAGGCATTCGCAATGGCAGGGACCACTTCAAAAAGGTTTCTGGCAATTTCTGGAGTTAGTTCAAATAGGTTTTCCTTATGTATTTTTGGAATAACTAATGTATGTCCTTTTGTTACCTGTGTAATATCCAAAAAGGCTAATACATGCTCATTCTCAAACACTTTTGCGGATGGAATTTCTCCATTAACAATTTTACAAAATATACAATCGCTCATTACATACACGATCCCTTCTAATTGGTTTGTATTATTTTACCATACAAACTCCAAAAAGAAAAAGGCAGGATCCGCATGGAATCCTGCCCTCTCGAAGGGGAATTGCTTCAAAAGGTACGTTCAATAGGAGTGTTCTTTGATAAACACCTCATTTTTCATAGAGTGTTTTTTATAAAGAGACATTATTGTTCAAGCTGACCATCCCCTATAGTGTTTTTATATGTTTTCCCAACTTATAAAAACAGGTAGCGATCTGCGGTAAACACCTCATTTAATGTTTATTTTTTTAAGATAAACAGTTACTTGGTGTTACTAGAACTCAAAATGGTTCCTGTGCACTTTGTACAAAACAACCATCCCCTTATCTGAAACGAATAGGAAGCTCACTTATTTGAAATGTAAATTGTCTTTGACAGACACCTCATCTCAAGTTTTGATGAATCGCTTCATCGAAGTAAGTTATTTCCCCTTCGAATATTATGATGTCCGATGTGAAAAGAAATATACAAAAAAAAGATAAAAAATTGAATTTCTATTTTTATCAAGGACAATTTGTTAAAATAATAAAATAATCGTGCTTAGGAAGGACGTTGCAAATGTCTTTATTAATGATCGAAAATCTTGTCGGTGGATATACCCGAAACCCTGTCTTAAAAGATGTTTCCTTTGAAGTAAAGGAAAAAGAAATCGTCGGCCTTATTGGATTAAATGGGGCGGGCAAAAGTACAACCATAAAACACATTATTGGATTAATGGAACCACACCGTGGTGCAGTAAAAATAAATGGACAAACCTTTACAGAAAATAAAGAAGCTTATCGTAAATTGTTTACGTTTGTTCCAGAAACCCCGGTTTTATATGAAGAATTGACCCTTGAGGAGCATTTGAAACTTACGGCAATGGCATACGGTCTTGATGAGGCCACTTATAAAGAGCGTATTACATCATTGCTGACAGAATTTCGTATGGAAAAGCGTTTAAAGTGGTTTCCTGCCCATTTTTCTAAAGGCATGAAACAAAAGGTAATGATTATGTGTGCATTTTTAATTCAGCCGTCTCTATATATTGTTGATGAACCTTTTGTCGGGCTTGACCCGCTGGGTATTCAATCCCTACTTGATTTAATGAAAAAAATGAAAGAAAACGGTGCAGGTATTTTAATGTCCACTCATATTTTGGCAACTGCGGAAAAGTATTGTAATCGATTTGTGATCTTGCATGAAGGAAAAATACGTGCAAAAGGGACGCTTGAGGAGTTGAGGGAGCAATTTTCCATGCCAGCTGCTTCTTTAGATGATTTGTATATTCAATTAACAAAGGAAGAAAATTATGTTTGATGAAAAAAAGCTTTGGAAAGACCGAGCTAGCAGTCGGATTAAAGATTTAGGCAGGTATTTACGCTATATTTTCAATGGGCATCTGGTCGTTGTTTTATTGTTTTTAATTGGAACAGCCTCATTTTATTATCAAAAGTGGATTGAAACCCTTTCAGATGGTTTTCCTGCAGAAATAATTATCGCTGTATTGATTAGTATCTTGTTAACCTATAGTCCTGTTTACAATTTCCTGCTCGAAGCCGATCAGGTGTTTATACTCCCGCTTGAGGATAAATTAAAAGGATATTTTCTTCGTTCAGGAGGAGCGAGTCTTGTTTTTCAAGGGTATCTTCTCCTTATGGTGTTGGCAGTATTGATGCCAATGTATGCCCAAATAAGTAGAAATGGCTTCCGTTCATTTATCCCCTTTCTAGTTATACTTTTGGCCTTAAAGGCTTGGAATTTAGCAACTAGCTGGCGAATCGACTTTTTCGTACAATCTTCTATCCATAGATGGGACATCTATGTTCGCTATTTATTAAATGCAACTTTTACATATTTGTTATTTAAACAAGCGAGTATTTTTATCCTATTGCTAATTGTGGTAGTTTGTATTTTTTATTACTTTTACTTTTATGTTCAAACTAAGAAAATGGGCCTTAAATGGGATTTATTAATTAATCAAGAAGAGAAAAGGATGGCGTCCTTCTACCGGCTGGCAAATATGTTTACAGACGTGCCAAAATTAAGGGATACGGTAAAAAGAAGAAAATGGTTAGATTTATTCATTAACCGAATTGCCTTTTCCCGAGATAAGACCTATCAATATTTGTTTTCGAGAGCCTTTTTACGGTCATCTGATTATCTAGGACTCTTTACGCGCTTAACAGTAATTGGTGCACTTGCGATTTATTTTATTTCTTTTGGGATAGGTCAAATTTTACTTGGTATTTTATTCTTATATTTAACGGGTTTTCAGCTTCTTCCACTTTGGAATCATCATCAAAATAAGCTATGGGTAGACTTATATCCTGTGGAACAAAAATATAAAACAGGAGCATTTTACTCTTTATTAATGAACATTTTAGCGATCCAAGCAGTCATCTTTTCATTATTTATATTGTTTAAAGGTGATTTGTTCATATCGTTGCTATCTTTAGGTGCAGAACTTGTTTTTAGCTATGTTTTTGTTTATTTTTACGCTAGTAAACGTTTGAAATCATAATCGGAAATCCCCTTTTAAATCATAAAAGGGGATTTTTTTTTGAAACATTGGGCGGAGGACTTCGTATGTATGCATATTATTATTGTGGAGGGGTTGCCAATGAACGAGTATGAATTAAAGGTTTTTGAGGAAGTCGAAGAGTGGAAACGAAAATTAACGAGACGTTCAGGGATGATGAACCGATTATCGAAAAAAGCTCAAGGGAAAATAAATGAATTAATTCCTGAAAAGGTTCATGAGGTAATGACAGAAAGTATCAAAGCAATGGTAAAAGCAACGTTATTCGGCTCGCAGGTGACAACAAATAAGGATCAGGCATGTGGGTTAACGCTTGCTGAAAGAGATGAATTGGCAGCTAAAAAAATCACTGCCTTTCAAAAGACAGCGATGATTGAAGGTGCGGGGACTGGGGCTGGTGGTATTTTGCTTGGACTTGCTGACTTTCCGTTACTGCTTTCCATTAAGATGAAATTTCTATTTGAAGCAGCATCCATCTATGGGTTTAATACAAAGGAATATGCAGAAAGACTTTTTATCCTTCATGTTTTTCAGCTTGCATTTTCAAGTGAGGACATACGTAAGAGTACACTAGATGAGATTGAAAACTGGGAGAATCGAAAGCGGGTTCTTGTGGAAATGGATTGGCGCAAGTTTCAACAGGAGTATCGGGATTATATCGACTTAGCTAAAATGCTCCAACTAGTCCCGGGCATTGGAGCTTTTGTCGGTGCTTATGCCAATCACAATCTCCTTAAGCATTTAGGAGAAACAGCTATGAATGCCTATCGATTAAGACTACTGCAAAAATCCCCTGACCCAATTTGAGTTCAGGGGATTTTCCTTAATCATTACCATGAATACTTATTGCGGCCACACCCAATGTTTTCGCTGCAATTAACATTGCCTTTTCATCAATATCAAATTTGGGGTGATGATGAGGGTATCCTGTTTCGTTACCTACCGGCTTTGCTCCAGTAAAGAAGAATGTACCTGGCACGTTTTGCAAATAATAGGCGAAATCTTCACCGCCCATTTGCGGCTCGCTTTCTTCGATAGTGGTTACTTCTGCGACCTTCTGTGCACAGGAAGTCAAATAAGCGGTTTCTTTCTCATGATTAACCACCGCAGGGTAGCCCCGATTAAACCTAAATTCATACGAACTGCCTGACATAGAGCATGTACCAGCAATAATTCTTTCCATTTCATCCTCGATAAATTGACGGACGCTATCATTAAAAGTCCTCACAGTGCCAATGAGATGCGCTTTGTCAGCTATAACGTTGAAGGCATTCTGTGCCGTGAAAGAGCCAATAGTGACAACAGCGGAATCAATCGGATTAATCCTGCGACTGACAATTTGCTGTAGATTTAAAACAAGCTGAGAAGCAATTACGATGGCATCGACCGTTTTATGTGGCTGGGCACCATGACCGCCTTTACCCTGGATGTCAATTTCAAAGCGGTCAGCCGCCGCCATGATTGGTCCGGTTCGATATTGGATGGTTCCCGTCGGTTCACTTGCCCATAAATGAGTACCAAAAATCACATCAACACCATCTAAACATCCATCTTCAATCATTGAAATCGCACCACCAGGAGCATACTCCTCAGCGTGTTGATGGATAAAAACATAGGTGCCTTCCAATTCCTCTTTTAAATCGTTGATTGTTTTTGCAAGGACGAGGAGAGTAGCCGTATGACCATCATGTCCACAAGCATGCATCACTCCTGGAACTAAGGATTTGTATGGAACTTCCTTTTCATCCTGAATGGGTAATGCATCAAAATCAGCGCGTAATGCAACCGTTTTACCAGGTTTCTTTCCATAAACCTTAGCAACTACACCATTACCACCCACGTTAACTCTTACTTCAATTTGGAGCTTCTCATAAAAGGATTGAATGAATTTTGCTGTATTATGTTCCTGAAAAGATAACTCTGGATGCTGGTGCATATAACGGCGTAAGGCTACCATTTCTTCATATGACCCTTCTAAGGCAGCAAACAGCTTGTTTAACAAATCGATTCCCCCAAACGTATCAGAAATAAAGAATGTATTTTCAAACTATTTTATCACTTTTATCCTATAAAGTAGATTTTTATATTCCTTTTCATTATACTTTTATTAGAATTTCTACTAGATAGATGCAGGAAAGGGTTTGGGGAATGGGGAAAAATCAAAACAAGTGGAATCCTTCTTTTATTTTTATGTTTTTTGCTGTATTATTTGCCTTATTTACTACAATCAAAGTCGGTATCCACAGCCAATTTTGGATTGATGAAAAAATAGCAGGGCTATTCTCACATGTACCTGAGACAATCATTCCATTATTTATTCAACTAACAGAAATGGGGGATAAAAAAGGGATTGGGGTTGTGGCCTTGCTTGCGTTAGCCTGGTTACTACTAAAAAAAAGGAACTATGTTGGTGCTGCCGTCCTGGCCTTATCAATAGCCTTAGGTAATGAAATTAGTAAGCTTTTAAAAGATCTTTTTGAGCGCCCAAGGCCAGACCTTGAACATCTTGTCAATGTAAAAAGCTACAGTTTTCCGAGCGGTCATGCCATGGTTGGGATGATTGTTTATTTTATGATTGCGTATCTTTTAATTGAGGGAACAAAATCAAAGGCAGGAAAAATAACCATTGCTGCAATTACAACCATCTTACTATTATTAATAGGTGCTAGCCGAATTATATTACATGTTCATTATCCTTCAGATGTCCTTGGAGGCTATGCTTTAGGTTATCTTTGGGTAGTGATTTGGATTCAAATATATACCTATTTTAAAAAACGTATAAAATAAGGAAAGAGGCTGATCACTGGATCAGCCTCTTTCCTTGGATTAAATGAGAAACATTGCTGCAATCGTTGTCACGACGAGACCGATCACAACTGGCAGGAGGTTTCGTCTGGCTAGTTCAAATGGATCAACATTACAGATAGCAGCAGCCGGGATTAACGCCCATGGTACAAGTGTTCCGCCGCCTACCCATATAGCAGCGATTTGCCCGAGTGCAGTCAATGTGGCAGCACCTTTACCTATAGCCACAGCAAATAGGCTGGCAACGGATCCGGCAAGCGATATGCCTGAAAAGCCTGAACCATCCAGACCAGTGATGGCACCTACAGTAGTTAGGGTAATCGCCCCAACTTCCTTACTTAACGGAACGATATTCGCGAGAGCAACGCCTAAATCATTGACAATCCCTTGGGAAGCCTTCGGTAAAAAGTCACCAATGATTTTCCCAAATCCGGCGTCACCTAAATAGAAGAACGCAGCAATTGGAATAACAGGACCAAAAACTTTAAAACCAAATTGGAATCCTTCTATTAAATATTGTGTTGTTTTTTCTAATCCTTTATTTTTATGGCTCGTTAAAGTGATTAACAGAAGAATAAGAATGGAGGTACCGCCAATTAATGCTGTGGCATCACCACCTGCTAAATCAAGGATTGACATGGCGGCAACATCTGCAGCAAATAATAATGGTACTAATATAGCAAAGAAGCGTTTTTGAACAAGTGATAAAAGCGCAGGATGGTCAGTGCTGCTCGAAGGCGAATCCGCGCTGACAGAAGTTGTAGTGGTTAGAACACCACGTTTCATATCCCTTCGTAAGAAGTAGAATGCCGTAACGGTTGTTACAAGACCCATAATAAATACTAATGGAATGCTGGCATTGATGACATCTTGAATTGGAATACCTGCTGCATCAGAGGTAAGCTTAGGGGCAGCCTGAATCACAAAGTCACCCGATAAAGCGATTCCATGACCAAACAAGTTCATTGCCATGGCAACACCAAGGGCAGGAAGTCCTGCTCGAATCGCAACTGGAAGAAGGACGGCACCTAAAAGTGCAACAGCAGGGGAAGGCCAGAAGAACCAGGAAATAATCATCATTAGAATTCCTATTGTCCAATAGGCGAGAGTGGGGTTACGAATAAGTTTTCGAAAAGGTGAAATCATGACATCATTAATTCCGGTTACCGTTAATGTATTGCTCATCGCTACAATTATTGAAATAACAAGAATAGTAGATAATAATTCTGTAATGGCATAACTGAAACTGTTGAAAATACTACTTATCGAATGACTTAAAGACCCGGTTGCTGTGATAGCAATTAGGAAAATACCGATGATACAAACAATGGATGTGTCCCTTCTCATTACCATAAACCCAATAATAAGAACAATAAAGGTCACATATATCCAATGAAGAGCAGTAAGCTCGACAATCATACAATTTCCTCCTTTCTTTCACCCAGGGGGGCTATAGCCCTGTTGGATGTAATACAGAATATGAAAATTGAATCAAGTGGTGAGAGCTAAAAGTGAAAAAAATATTGGGAAGTCAGCCTGCAGATTTAGCGAATTTTAAAACATAAAAACGACTTTTTTTTGACAGTTAATAGCGTTATCTATACACAAATAGGATTAATAGATATAGTAAATACAGTTTAGAAAGAATCAGTAAGTTTTAAATTCATGCTATATATATTAAAATGGACAACAGACATGTTTTTGAAAGGTGGACTACCCTAATGACAAGACCGATTAATGAAACATTTTTAAAAGCAGCCAGAGGTGAGAAAACTGACCATGTACCTGTATGGTATATGCGCCAAGCTGGTCGTTCACAACCAGAGTACAGAGAGATTAAAGAAAAGTATTCCTTATTTGAAATCACTCACCAGCCTGAGCTCTGTGCGTATGTAACGCGCTTGCCTGTTGAACAATATAACGTCGATGCAGCCATTTTATATAAAGATATAATGACACCCCTGCCAGCGATTGGCATGGAGGTAGAAATAAAAGGTGGGATTGGACCAGTTATTGACAATCCGATCCGTTCTTTAGCAGATGTTGAAAAACTAGGCGAAATTAATCCAGAAGAAGATGTTCCTTATGTATTGGACACTATTAAATTATTAACCCAAGAGCAATTATCCGTGCCATTAATCGGTTTTTCTGGTGCACCATTTACTTTGGCAAGTTATATGATCGAAGGCGGCCCTTCTAAAAACTATAATAAGACCAAAGCGTTTATGTACACCGAGCCAAAGGCATGGTTTGCACTTATGGAGAAACTTGCGGATATGATCATTACATATGTAAAGTCGCAAATTAAAGCTGGTGCAAGGGCCATCCAGATTTTTGATTCATGGGTGGGAGCACTCAATGTAGAGGATTATCGTTATTTCATTAAGCCTGTCATGAATCGTATCTTTACTTCATTAAAAGAGGAAAATGTTCCGTTAATTATGTTCGGCGTTGGTGCTAGCCATCTTGCATTAGAATGGAATGACCTGCCGCTTGATGTTGTAGGTTTAGATTGGCGTCTGCCAATTCACGAGGCAAGGGAAATGGGCATTCATAAAACCGTTCAAGGCAATCTTGACCCGGCTATTTTGTTAGCTCCATGGGAAGTAATCGAAGAAAGAGCGAAAGCAATATTAGACCAAGGAATGGCACAAGATGGTTACATCTTTAATTTAGGTCACGGTGTATTCCCTTCAGTTAACCCAGAAACATTGAAAAAATTAACTTCATTTGTCCATGATTATTCAGCATCAAAACTCAGTCGTTAAGTTTCCATCTTAAGTCTTTAAATTGGTAAGCAGTCCAATTTTTTGGGACAATAATATGGGCTGCTTGATATTGGGTCATTAAGAGCACTCCAGCTTTTATTGGCCCGCAACCTAATCAGTCGTCCAACATTGAATACGGAAAAGCGAAGAGAATTGAAAATGAGGTGCGGACATGACAAAAAAGAAAATGGGTCTGCTGGTAATGGCATATGGTACCCCATATAACTTAGATGATTTAGAGGGGTACTATACACATATTCGCCACGGCCGGAAGCCAACTCCAGAAATGATTGAAGAGCTTCGCGGTCGGTATGAAGCGATTGGCGGGATTTCCCCTTTGGCAAAGATCACACTCGAGCAAGCAGAAAAACTCGAAGAAAATCTAAATAAAATTCAACAAAATATAGAATTCAAAATGTATCTTGGTCTAAAACATATCCAGCCGTTTATTGAAGATGCTGTTCATCAAATGCATGCTGATGGGATCGAAGAGGCTATAAGTATAGTTCTTGCTCCGCATTTTTCAACCTTTAGCATAAAATCCTATAATGGAAGAGCCCAAGAAGAAGCAGAAAAACTAGGCGGGCTAAAGATAAGAACAATTGAAAGCTGGTATCAGGAACCAAAGTTTATCGATTATTGGGCAGGAAAAACTAAAAAAATCTTTGACCAAATGCCTGAAGAAGAAAAGGCTGATGCAGTACTCATCGTTTCAGCGCATAGTCTGCCAGAAAAGATTCTGCAGTTTGGGGATCCATATCCGAGTCAACTGAAAGAAACAGCTGACTTAATTGCTGAACAGGCTGGGGTTAAAAAATACGTAGTTGGGTGGCAAAGTGCTGGGCAAACTCCAGAGCCTTGGCTGGGTCCAGATGTTCAGGATTTAACAAGGGATTTATATAAAGAGCATCATTATAAGGCATTTGTTTATGCACCTGTAGGGTTTGTATCTGAACACCTTGAAGTGCTTTATGATAATGATTATGAATGTAGAAAAGTGACAGAAGAATTAGGTGTAAGCTATTATCGACCGGAAATGCCAAATGCAAAGGAAGAATTTATTGATGCATTGTCGACAGTTGTTCTTAAAATGACAGCTGAGTAAGATTCAGAATAGTGGAAGAAGGTGAGCACCGTGGCGGAAGAAAAACAAAAGATTATTATCATTGGGGGAGGAATTGCTGGGCTCACATCAGCTTTTTATCTTCAAAAAGCAATTCAAGAACATAATCTCCCGTATGAAATTAAACTCATCGAAGCATCACACCGTCTCGGTGGCAAAATGCAAACTGTTGTCAGGGATGGTTATACGATTGAGAGAGGTCCGGATTCATTTTTAGCACGAAAGACAAGTATTTCCAGGTTAGCTGCGGAAGTAGGGATGGATGATCAACTTGTCCATAATTCCACGGGAAAATCATTCGTTTTAGTTAACGAGAAACTTCACTCAATGCCCGGTGGTTCGATCATGGGAATTCCAACGGAAATAGGACCTTTTCTCACAACAGGTCTTTTTTCTATTCCCGGTAAACTAAGAGCTGCGGCAGATTTCCTTTTACCTCGGTCCGAAAGCGGAAAAGACCAATCATTAGGAGAATTCTTCAGAAGAAGACTAGGCGATGAGGTTGTTGAAAATTTAATTGAACCATTATTATCTGGGATTTATGCCGGTGATATAGATCAATTAAGCCTCATGTCTACTTTCCCGCAATTCTATGAGGTAGAACAGAAATATAGAAGCCTGATCATTGGCATGAAGAAATCTACCCCTGCCCAACCCAGCAAACCTGAAAGTAAGGAAAAGGCTAAAGGAGCTTTCCTAACATTTAAAACGGGGCTTCAATCCTTTGCAGAAGCCATTGAAGCAAAATTGGATCCAATATCTATTTTAAAAGGACATCGTGTAGACAAAATCACCAAAGTTGAGAATAAGTATGAAGTTTATCTCAATAATGGGGAAACAATGGTGGCAGATAGCGTCATTGCAGCGACTCCTCATAAAATAACACAGGCGATGTTTTCAGAGTATAGTTTTTTTGATCCTTTGAAATCAGTCCCTTCTACATCAGTAGCAACAGTAGCTTTAGCATTTCCGGAAGAGGCAGTGAAAAATGACATCGATGGAACAGGTTTTGTTGTTTCTAGAAATAGTGATTATTCGATCACTGCATGTACTTGGACACATAAAAAGTGGGATCATTCAGCACCGAAAGGGAAAGTATTACTCCGCTGCTATGTTGGGAGGTCTGGAGATGAAACCATCGTTGACCTCTCTGATGACAGAATTATTAAGATTGTACTAGATGACTTGAAGAAAACGATGGACATCACAATGAATCCGGATTTTGCAATCATTTCACGTTGGAAAAATTCAATGCCCCAATATACAGTGGGACATAAACAACGTTTAGCTGACATTTTAAAGCATATGGAAACGGATCTACCTGGTGTATTTTTAGCAGGTTCTTCTTATGGTGGTGTTGGTCTTCCGGATTGTATTGACCAAGGAGAGGCATCTGTCAAAGACGTCCTGGAGTTTTTAACAGGAAAAGATTTTTCAACAGGAGCTGTTCATTGATAACAGCTTCTTTTTTCTGCTTGCAAACAGGCAAGAATCGTTGTATACTCTAAAAGTATTAAATGACCGAATTGTTCAAGTGGTCATAACTTGCTATGTAGGTTAATAGTCAATTTTAGGGTTGTCTATGGGATAGTCCTTATTTTTTGATTAAAAATGACTAAATGAACAAAATAGTCATAAATGTAAAAGGAGGATCATAATTGAAAAACATGCTATTTAAGGAAGAGCTTCTTGCTATTGTAAGAAATAAAAAAGTGTTAATCCCGATTATTGCTGTCATGTTTGTCCCCGTATTATATGCAGGAATGTTTTTATGGGCATTCTGGGATCCATACGCAAAACTTGATGAACTTCCAGTTGCCGTTGTCAACGAAGATGCGGGTGCAACACTCGATGGAACCCATTTGAAGCTTGGTGATGATTTAGTATCTAAGCTAAAGAAAAATAAACAATTTGGGTTTGAGTTTGTCGATAAAAAAGAGGGCTACGATAACTTAAAAGAACAGAAATATTATATGGTCATCGAAATCCCCAAGGATTTTTCAAAAAATGCGACAACTTTATTGGATGAGCAACCGGAAAAGCTGGAATTGGTTTATACACCTAATGAAAGTTATAACTTCCTATCTGCCCAAATCGGCGGCACGGCTGCAGAAAAAATCAAAACAGCTGTTGCTGAAAAGGTAACTGAAACTTATGCTGAAACCATGTTTGATAAAATCAGTGAGCTTGCCGATGGTGTTGTAAAGGCGAGCGATGGTGCAGTCCAGTTAAGTGATGGTTCTGTTGACCTTGAAAAAGGCTCAAAGGATTTAAATGAAGGACTTGCAACCCTTGCTGAAAAAACAAGTGAGTTTAACGATGGAATGAAAGCAGCTGATGCCGGATCTAATAAGCTTGCAGTTGGTTCGAAGGATTTGTATAACGGACTTTCTACTTTAGCCAAAAAGTCGATTGAATTCGACAATGGTGTGAAAGCAGCAACTTCCGGCTCTAAACAAGTAGCCACAGGATCGAATGAGTTGAAAAAAGGGCTGGCAAGAGCTGATGCCAATCTTCCGTTGCTTATTGATGGAACGAAGGAGGTATCTGCAGGTGCAGAACAATTAAAACGTGACCTTCCCGGAGGGATTGCTGCAGGAATTGAAAAAGAATTGACTGGAAGTGTTGGAGAACTTAATGCGGGTATTGATCAATTTCAATCACAGTTAACTAACACATTAGCATCCCAAATTGCGGATCAAACAATAACGCAACAAACAGAGAAAATGCAGAAACTAGCCCAAACCTTAATTGAGAACAAAGTGGATCCCGCGCTTGTTCAAGGAATAATGGCTAATGAGAAAAAAAATGCGCCAACGAAAGAACAGTTAGAGCAGCAAATTTTATCAGAACTTAACCCTAAAATGAAGGCTGGCTTTAACCAATTCAAAACAGGGGTAGATGAAAAATTAGCAGGTTCATCGAAGGGCTTAGAGGATAAAATTAAAGCACAAACAACCCCTTATTTTGATCAATTAATTGCCGGTATTGGCAAAGTTAATGGCGGTCAGCAGGAATTGCAAAAAGGGATCCATGATTTATATGCAGGTTCATCAAAATTAACAGATGGCACTAACAATCTTTCTGATGGGATGAGTCAGTTGGCAAATGGTGCTGATAAAATTACCTTAGGAACAGGACAATTAGCATCAGGTTCGGGAAATCTGAAAAAAGGAGCCGCGGATCTTACAAATGGTATGAATCAATTAACAGCAGGTGCGTCTGCCCTAACATCTGGAACGGGACAATTGGCAGATGGTTCCGGGCAGTTAAAAGACGGTACATCGAAACTTTCTAATGGGGCCAAGGAATTAGCAGATAAACTTTCAGAAGGTGGAAAAGAAGTTGCAAAGGTTCACTCAAATGAAAAGACTTATAATATGATGGCAGACCCGGTAAAGCTCGATAGTGAAAAAATTAATCATGTGCCAAACTATGGAACGGGATTTACACCATACTTCCTATCATTAGGCTTGTTTGTGGGTGCACTTCTTCTCTCAATTGTCTTTCCACTTCGTGATACAGCGATTGCTCCGGCTAATGGATTTAACTGGTTTTCTAGTAAGTTTTCAATCATGGCTGGGATTGGAATTTTCCAAGCTTTATTGGCAGATGTGATTCTTCTTGTAGGATTAGGTCTAGATGTACAAAGCGTACCAAAATTTATTCTTTTTTCAATAATAACAAGCTTAACGTTTATCGCGTTAATTCAGCTCCTTGTCTCGGTATTTGCCGATGCTGGCCGCTTTATTGCGATTATTATCTTGATTTTACAATTAACTACAAGCGCCGGAACATTCCCGCTTGAGTTAATCCCGAACTTCTTACAGCACTTCAATGCCTACCTGCCGATGAGCTATTCGGTTCAAGGCTTTAAGGCGGTTATTTCAAGCGGCGACTACAGTTTCATGTGGCAAAATTTCATGATTCTATTAGGCTTTATGCTTACCTTCTCTATTGGGACCATCGCTTACTTTACAATGAGATTTAATCACAAATATAAACACCAAATGAATAATTAATGAAAAACCAGCCGTGAAAAAAATGCGGCTGGTTTTTTGTACTATACTGAAAAGAAATCATTTTTTGAGTATATTAGGAATATAAACATTGAATTGGAGGAGTTTAATTTGAAACTTACGGTTATTGGTTTTTGGGGTGGATATCCGAAACAGAATGCGGCTAGTTCGGGTTATTTACTTGAACATGAAGGATTTCGGCTATTAATCGATTGTGGAAGCGGGGTGCTTTCTAAGCTCCAAAATATTATCCAGCCCGAAGAACTGGATGCTGTTTTACTTTCGCATTATCACCCAGATCACATTGCAGATATTGGTGTTTTGCAGCATGCAAGATTAATCCAAGGCTTTTTAGGAAAGAAGACCTCAACCCTACCTCTATATGGACATGATATGGATCCATATGAATTTAGCAAATTAACCTATAAGGAGATTACAAAAGGAGTAGCATATAATTCTAGTGAGATTCTCACAGTTGGTCCATTTCAAGTTTCATTTCTAAAAACAGACCATCCAGTCCCTTGTTATGCAATGAGAATAGAGGCAGATGGAAAAGCAATCGTCTACACTGCTGACAGCTCCTTTAAGGATGAATTTATCGAGTTTAGTCGGAATGCGGATGTATTATTGTGTGAGTGCAACTTTTACGGGCATCAAAACGGTAAGTCGGCAGGACATATGAATAGTATCGACGCCGGAAAATTTGCGCAAAAAGCTGATGTTAAGCAATTAATTCTTACCCATTTGCCGCATTATGGCACAATATCTGATTTAATCACTGAGGCAGCCAGTGAATTTACTGGTATAATAATACTTGCAGAAGAATTTCAATCTATTTCACTATAAGAAGGGGAAGTAAACTATGCTGTTATTCATCGATAATAAAGGGATCACCGATCCGCAGATAAATTTGGCAATCGAAGAGTACGCACTGAAGAATCTTGATATTAATGAAACGTATTTATTATTTTACATAAATGAACCTTCTATCATAATTGGAAAGAATCAAAATACAATTGAAGAAATTAATACGGAGTATGTGGAAGGTAATGGAATTAAAGTGGTCCGCAGGCTGTCAGGCGGTGGAGCGGTTTATCATGATCTTGGAAATTTAAACTTTAGTTTTATTACCAAGGATGACGGGGAAAGTTTTCATAACTTCCGTAAATTCACAGAGCCGGTCGTGGCAGCATTGAAAAAGTTAGGAGTAAAGGCGGAATTAAGCGGCAGAAATGACTTAGAGGTTGGAGGTCGAAAAATCTCTGGTAATGCCCAATTTTCAACAAAGGGCAGAATGTTTAGCCATGGTACATTGATGCTTAATTCAGAAATCGAAAATGTGGTTTCAGCTTTAAAAGTAAAAAAAGATAAAATCGAATCAAAAGGAATTAAATCAGTTCGCAGCCGGGTTGCCAATATTTCTGAGTTTCTTACTGAAAAGGTGGAAATTGATGAATTCCGGTCTTTATTGTTAAAGAATATTTTTGAAGGGCAAGATGAAATACCAGAATATGTTTTGACGGATGAGGATTGGGAAAAGATTTACCAGCTATCAAAAGAACGCTATCAAAACTGGGAATGGAACTATGGGAAATCACCTAAGTTCAATCTACAGCACTCTCACCGCTTCCCAGTAGGTTCCATTGATGTCCGCCTTGAAGTTAATAAAGGTGTCATTGAAAATTGTAAAATCTACGGTGACTTTTTTGGTGTTGGTGAGGTAAGTGAAATTGAGGAGAAGTTAACAGGCACCCGCTATGGAAAAAATGAAATTGACAAGTCGCTTGCAGATATTGATACAACCCATTACTTTGGAAATGTTACGAAAGATGAGTTTTTAAACTTACTATACTAAGACCAGGGCACAGCGTTTATTGCGCTGTGTTTTCCTTTTTGTGTGAATTTTTAGTATTATACTTGAATAGAATACTTTCTTTTAATATAATATATTTAGAAAATTGTAACAATTTTATGAATGAGTATTCATTCAACTTAGGGGGAGAAATATGAATCTTTTATCACAGTTTGAAGAATCTGCAAAGAACTTTTCCACTAAACCGGCCTATTATTTTATGGACCAAACATGTTCTTATGCTGAATTGGATGGGGCAATTACGAAATTTGCATCGGGTCTCGAAAAATTAGGTGTGAAAAAGGGGGATCATATCGCATTATTGTTGGGTAACTCCCCTCACTTTGTGATCAGCTTATATGGGGCATTACGGTTAGGAGTAACTGTTATTCCCGTGAATCCCATTTATACTGCAGATGAGATTAGCTACATTTTAAATAATGGCGATGTCAAAGTAGTGATCGCGATTGACCAAGCAATCCCGTTAGTCGAAAAAGTGCATACTTTCCTACCGAAAATTAAGCATTATATTTTTTGTGAAACGACCCCAAATAGCAGAATAGAATCGAAAATTGAAAACCTCTCAGGCTCTTCAAAAATGAAATCGTTTACAGCGATCGTGGCTTCTGGAGAATTAAACTTTAAGGGTCCAAATCTCGAAGACGATGATACAGCCATTATTCTTTATACCTCGGGTACAACTGGCAAACCAAAAGGTGCTATGTTAACCCATAAGAATTTGTATAGTAATGCTAAAGATGTCAGCGAATATTTGAAAATGAATCCCGATGATAGAATAGTAACGGTTCTGCCGATGTTCCATGTTTTCTGCTTGACAGTCGCTTTAAATGCACCATTATTAAGTGGGGCGACACTATTAATTGCACCCAAATTTAGTCCAAAAGAAATTTTTGAACTTATCAAGAATAATCAGGCGACTGTTTTTGCTGGTGTCCCGACTATGTATAATTTCCTCTTCCAATTTCCTGATGGTAATCCTGAAGACCTAAAATCCTTACGCTTATGTATTTCAGGTGGAGCTTCATTGCCTGTTACCCTCTTAAAGAATTTCGAACAAAAGTTTAATGTTGTAGTATCTGAAGGTTATGGTTTATCGGAGGCTTCACCTGTTACTTGCTTTAATCCGCTAGACCGCCCGCGCAAGCCCGGTTCAATCGGAACATCTATCCTGCGTGTTGAAAATAAAATTCTGAATGAGCTTGGTGAGGAAGTACCCGTTGGTGAGGTGGGTGAACTTATTGTTCGTGGTCCCAATGTAATGAAGGGGTATTATAAAATGCCAGATGAGACGGCGGCGGCCATTCGGAATGGGTGGCTTCATACCGGTGACCTGGCCAGAATGGATGAAGATGGGTATTTTTATATTGTTGATCGAAAAAAGGACCTAATCCTTGTTGGCGGCTATAATGTCTACCCGCGAGAAGTGGAGGAGGTTATTTATAACCATTCGGATGTTGTAGAGGTGGCTGTCCTCGGCGTTCCAGACCCAAATCTTGGTGAGGCTGTTAAAGCCTATGTTGTAAGTAAGAATCCAGGGCTAACGGCAGAACAATTACTAGATTATTGCAGGGAAAACTTGGCTAAATATAAACTTCCATCTTCGATTGAATTTATCGAAGAACTTCCAAAAAATACAACTGGGAAAATATTAAGGAGGGCACTAAAGGCACAAGTAGCCCAAACTGTCAGTAATAACTAATTCTTAAATAGTTGGGCAGGTCACTTTTACAGTTCTAATTTGTCCTTTTTTAACTAAACTAAGTATAGAGAGTCTGTACACAAAGGAGGGACAAATCATGGCTAGAAAAATGGGAGTCTATGCGGTTATAGGCTACATTCTATATGGATTATTTTTTTATTGGTATTTATTCCATTTTGCCGCTACAAACCTGCCATTTGAATACGAAGGATCAAAGGCGGACCCGACGACCTTTTTAAATGGCAGGGAACTTATGCTGAGCGAGGAGTATTCAAAAATAAGGAATTTATTATTTTTCCTATCTACTCCGTTTGAATGGCTTTTATATTTCTTAATTTTATTATTCGGTTTTTCCAATGCATTCAAGCGCTGGGCGGAAAACTCATCAAAGTATAAGCTCCTTCAAACAGCCATTTATCTTATTTGGTTATCGGTATTCGCTTATTTGGCGACATTTCCACTAAGCTATATTAGTTTTTCTTTATCAAAAACGTATAATATTTCAACTCAAACCTTCTCTTCCTGGATGAAGGATGAGTTGATTGACTTTTGGCTTAATTATGGGACATGGTTGATCATTGTCCCCGTATTATACTGGCTCATGAAGAAAAGTCAAAAGCGGTGGTGGCTATATGGATGGCTTTTATCGATTCCATTTACATTATTTATGATGTTTCTCCAGCCAGTTGTTATTGACCCGTTATACAATGACTTTTATCCATTAACAAATAAGGAATTGGAAACGAAGATACTGGCTTTGGCCGATAAGGCTGATATTCCAGCACAACATGTTTTTGAAGTGAATAAGTCAGAGGAAACGAATGCTTTAAATGCCTATGTTACAGGAATTGGCTCTAATGCTCGGATTGTCCTGTGGGATACTACCTTAAATAAATTAACAGATGATCAAATTTTATTTATCATGGCTCATGAAATGTGCCATTATGTCGAGAAACATATTTACTTTGGAATTGCAGGATATTTGCTAATTTCGCTGCTCGGATTGTATTTGACGTATCGGATTATGAATTGGGCAACAAGACGCTGGGGCAAGGAATTAAATATCTCAGACGTTAGAGATATCCGATCACTCCCATTATTTTTTATGATTCTTTCGATGCTCTTATTTGCTGCAAGTCCACTGACGAATTTTACTTCTCGTTATCAGGAAACACGCGCTGACAACTATGCGATTGAGATGACCAAAAATCCAGAAGCAGCGATTACTTCTTTTCAGGAATTAACCCGCTCTGGATTAAGTCAAGTAAATCCGCCGCTATTGGTGAAAATTTTCCGCTATACCCATCCTTCAATGCTTGATAGAATTTCGATGCTTGAAGATTATGAAGTTAAACATAGGAACAAATAAATACAATCCTTGGGAAGGCTGAGACATTTTGATATGTCTACAGTCTTTTTTTGTGTGTAAGTAATTTTCAAAACTTTTTTTACAAAAATATGTTATTTCATTAGACAAGCCTTCGGTCTCTTACATTTAATATATAAGACTTAAGAAAAGGGGGTGATTATGATAAGCGAAATGACTAATACTCGTCCACCAGATGTTGTGGTAATCCTTTGGGAAAGAGTTACTAACAATGGCATTACAACTCGCAGAATTGTCGAAGCTGAAGTTGTTGGAACTGCAAATCCTTGCCAAAGACGCTTAGTACCGGGCCGCAGATTATCACGTGCTCGTGAGTGCCTTGTAGCAAATGGCTTTGACAGAGTGTTCCAAGAAAGATTTGGAGACTTTGGGGTTTCAATCTTCGTTCGTTCTTAATTACTGCCTCTGATAATAGTTGTGATTTCCTTCGTTGTTTAGTTTCACAGCTACTAGAGATGATTGAAAAGTGCGGGTTTATCCTATTGTGGATAAATTCGCATTTTTTATTTATACAATAAAAAAGCCGTCATCTATGACGGCTCAGATTGTCGAGAAAGAGTATTTTTCTCGGCAATTTTTTATTCTCAGCATTTAATTATTCATTGTACCTGCTAATGGGCCTGTTGATTTCCGCTCTAGGCACTTCGCTTTCCGCGGGCGTGCCGGGGAGCCTCCTCGTCGCTATGCTCCTGCGGGGTCTCCCCTGCCCCGTACTCCCGCAGGAGTCTGCGTGCCTTCCGCGGAAATCAACAGAGCTATAAAATCAATGATGCACTGCTCTTAACACAACCAAACAATAAAAAATTAAGTGGTGAAATCTAT
>NZ_JAGGQX010000047.1:0-24708 GCF_018613095.1 Bacillus sp. ISL-75 | reverse complement strand
ATCGGACTTTTTCAGTGGCCTCCGCTTCAGCGCCGAGGAGGCTCCCCGGCACGCCCGCGGAAAGCGAAGTGCCTGGAGCGCAAATCAACAGACATGTTGCAAAGCCTATATATTAATAATATTATAACGAATTAACGCGTTGAATTGTTAAAGTTATTGTAGAAAATAAGAGGCTGTCGAAAGTTTCTCGACAGCCTGAGTGATCAAATGATCACCCTTTATGCTTGCTATTGTTAACTCAACGGCTTTATTGAAGGAAGATCCTGACTATACCAATTATCCTCGGGGATAATATTCGAAACTGTTAAAATTAAGGATGGAATTCTCTCCACATTAAACACAATTGCACCAATTTTCTTTGTAAAAATGATAAAGGCATTTCCATGTGAATAATTATCTAGGTCTAATCCCATATGGAGCAGTGCAAATAAAATGGTCTGCTTTTCATCAGAATCAATATAAACTTGGGGTGAAAATCTTAATATCCATTCATCACCTTCAATGGAAAATCGGTACATCCTATCCCCGCCTCTGTAAATTAATTGATTAATTTAAGATATGATGCAGAGGTATTTTTCATGTTAGGGGTACGGACAAAATCAGACACTTAAATATTTTCATAGAAACTACCATAATTCCAATAAAAGAGACAAGTCATTCCTTGACTGTAAATTTTCATTATTGTATATTTAAAGCATCATGTAACTATATATGCATAGCAAGTGGCTGCATGATAATATTTATCTTTGGCACCAATAAGGGTGGCTTGAAAGGCTTAGGAGGAAGAAGTACATGCAAAACGGTAAAGTAAAATGGTTTAACAATGAAAAAGGTTTTGGTTTTATTGAAGTAGAAGGCGGCGACGATGTATTCGTACACTTCAGCGCTATCACTGGCGAAGGCTTCAAATCTTTAGAAGAAGGCCAAGAAGTTTCTTTTGAAATCGTTGAAGGAAACCGTGGACCACAAGCAGCTAATGTTGTAAAACTATAATCTAAAATAATCAATCAAGGGCTGACGTTTTCGTCAGCCTTTTTTATAGGCGCTAACAGGACTTAGGTGAATTTTCAACTCAGTTTCTTCCCATACTCCCGAAGTTGTTCTCCCACTGTACACTTTGAAATGCAAAACCGGTGTGCTGCTCTCCGCCCACCTTCTTTTTTCATATGCTGGTGTAAAAAGCAGCCTTCACAGTATTGAACCATTAAGGATTCTACATGAACCAATAATTGCCTTTTGTTTAAGTCCTTCACAAGAGTTTCACACCCATTTCCTAGAGAATCAATGTTTTTGCAAAAATTTCTTTTCCCTCTAATGCTTGTGTCGCCAATTTATCAGCTTCTTTGTTATCTTTTCTAGCAATGGACGTATATTTAGGGACTAAACCAAGCGTTTTAATTTTTCCCTCTATTCTGTCAAGCCAGCTATTAAGCGTATCTTCATAACAAGGCCAATCCCCTTCCAGCTGTTTTAAAACCACTTGGGAGTCACCTTTAAATTCACAAGATAAATGATGAACTCCTAAATCCTCTAAAATATTTAGTGCATAATAAAAAGCAGCATACTCTGCTTCATTATTTGTTTCCAATTCATCAATCCGTTCATTGGCTCGTATACGGTATTTCTTCTTCCCCTGCTTAAAAAAGATTACAGCCCCAAGACCTGCTTGATTTGTTTCCTTTTGAAACCCTCCATCAAAGTAAACAGTTATTTCATGAGGATCATCTTCAATTTCGGTCATCAACTTTTTCATTTCCTTTAATATCCATGATGTTCCCTTTTCATCATAAAAAAACAAATCAGATACTTTCCCAGTCATTTCAAGCTCTTCACCAATTTGTATAGCCGTTTCACCTGATACCATTTCAGAGGAAAACTGTACCTTTTCATTACTTTTTATTTTATACATCCACTCTAACCTATAGTTCAATGTCCTCAACCTTTCTAAAAAGAATTCAAGGGCTTTTTAAATAACATATTCCATGACACTATATCGACTACATCATTCTAACCTATTCTGATATATATTCTTATCATACCCACTTCTTCATAGTAGTTATAAGAATAAATATTTTCTGACTTAAAAGAAATATGATAAACTTTCAATATTACATTTATGGAGGAAACAGAATTGATTGAGGTTTATATTGACGGGGCTAGTGCCGGAAACCCTGGACCAAGTGGGGCCGGGATATTTATTAAAGGAAACGGTATTACAGAAAAATATTCGATTCCATTAGGAAAAATGACGAATCATGAAGCAGAATATCATGCATTTATTAAGGCATTGGAAATATGTTTAGAAAAGGGATTTGAAAATTCAGTCGTGTCATTTCGGACCGACTCTCAATTAGTTAACAATGCGATAGAAAAAGAATTTGTAAAAAACAAACTATACTTACCGTTATTTGAACAGGCATTACACTTATCAAAGAAGTTTCAATTATTTTTTATGAAATGGATCCCAAGTGCTGAAAATAAAGCGGCGGATGAACTAGCAAGGCAGGCAATAAGAAAAAATATTCCCGAGGAGCAATGATACCTCATGAAAAAACCTATATTTGCAGATTTAAGTTTGCTCCTTGTAACGATTATCTGGGGCAGCACTTTTGTGTTAGTCCAAAATGCGATTGATTTTCTTGAACCGTTTTCCTTTAATAGCATTCGCTTTCTTGCGGCAGCGATTTTGTTGATTTTCTGCCTTGTAATATTTGAAAAAAAACAGTTAAAACAATTGAATTTAAAGCTGCTTTTATCAGGTGTATTTATCGGATTTTGGCTTTTCCTTGGTTATGCTACCCAAACAATCGGCCTTTTATATACAACTTCTTCCAAAGCTGGCTTTATTACAGGGTTAAATGTTGTCCTTGTTCCAATATTTTCAATGATGTTATTAAAGCAGTTTCCGAACAGGAATGCTGTCTTGGGCGTGTTAACTGCGACCATTGGCTTATTCCTACTGACGATGACGGATGTTACTTCATTAAATAGAGGTGATGGTTTCGTTTTCATTTGCGCCATCAGTTTCGCACTACAGATCATCTATACAGGTAAGTTTAGTAATAAATATCCAACCTTGCTGTTAACAGTCATTCAAATTTCAACAGTTGCCCTTTTATCGATTTTATCCTCTTTCTTTTTTGAAGATTGGAAAAAGTCATTTAATCTACATATATTACTCAAGCAAGATGTTCTAGTTGCCCTTGTAATCACAAGCATATTTGCAACAGCACTGGCATTTTTGATCCAAACAAATTTTCAAAAATACACTTCTGCAACACGAGTTGCGTTAATTTTTGCAATGGAGCCGGTATTTGCCGCGATTACAGGTTTTTATTGGGCAAATGAAAGACTTTCCTATAGTGCCTTAGTTGGATGCTGCCTCATTTTTGCAGGAATGATTTTTGCTGAGATGCCAACAAACAAAATCCCTTTACTTAGAAAAAACAAGCCCTTTGAGGATAGGGTCTCATAAAAAACTCCCTTTCAGAGAAGGGAGTTTTTTCCTAATTATATCGCTAACAGTTCCTTTTCTTTAACGAACCTAATGGCATCTTTCCTTGAGTTGATCCTGTTCGAAATTAATGTTTCCAGTAACGATACATAAAAACTGCCATCAAAACTTTTTTGCGCTTTTAATGTCAGTTCAATGGCTGTAATACTCATTTCATCAGAAGCATTTGTGTAGTGTTTCCCAAAAAATATAAAGCCAATTGCATCCTCTTGGAATTGAAATCCTTTTCCTTCCAAGTGGTGCAAATAATCTTCGACTGTTCCCAATAACTTTGCCATCCCTCTCCCAACAAACTGTGAACATCCCTTAGAATCTTAACTTAAATTTTGATAATTTTCTATTCTTTTTTGTACATAAGTGACCTATGGCTCCCACCAAAACACCTAGAATTGCCCCTCCAACAACTTCTTCGGGCTCATGGCCTAACATTTCTTTTAGCTTTTTTGGAGAGTCCTGTTTAAATTCAACACTTTCCTCTTTATGAATTTTTTCAATTAATTCATTCATTGAATTCACCTTTAATGTTAGCTCCCCTGTTTGCCTTCTTACCCCTTGCGCATCATACATGACAATTAAGCCGTAGATGAGGGAAAGGGCAAAATCAAAGGTTGGCAGTCCACGCTGCATTGCAATGTATGTTGTTAATGTAGAAACCCCTGCTGAATGTGAACTAGGCATCCCACCGGTACCAAAAAACAACTCTGGACGCCATTCTTTCTTATTATAATAATGTATAGGAATTTTCATCCCTTGTGCTAGTCCCATGCTGAAAAGTGCTAAATAAACACCCTTGTTCATCATATCACCCCTGCTAATATTGTTCGAAAGCCCGTGTTTTATTATTCCACATGGAAATACTAAAAAAGTGGGAGGTGAACGTAGATGGGTAAAAATGGTCAAACTAATCGAGGTGTCAAAGCTCCAGGGGTTAATCCTCAAGGATATGGTCAAGATGCGGAGTTCGCTGAAGAACCAAAAAGTAAACTAGAAAATGCAGCAAAGAAAAAAAACACTAAATAGACGCAAACATAAAAACTGGCTGTCCCTTGTCGAGACAGCTAGTTTCTATTTAAAGCTTTTGCCTATTCGCAAGATAGATGCAATAAGGAATAAGCCGCCTGGCCACTTCAAATTCCCTATGCTTACAACCTGGCCTCCAATTGACTTCAAATAACCATAGCCTTTGGAGTTGATCCATTCCAACATCAATACCCAGTTCATCAAAGGAATGTGCGTATAATGTGTCGAAATGAGCAGAAAATGTTAATGCAAATTGCTCTAGAACTGTCTTTATTCGATCTGACTCTTCCCCAAATTCATCTAAAAGAAAAGTTTCTAAGTCACCGCGGTACCCTCCGCTGCTAATATTGCTTATCAATTGGGCGTTACCGCTGATCCGTGGATAAATTAAGGTAATTTCCCAAAAACCACGTCCATTTTTTTGAACATGCAAGCGATAATCATAGGTTAATCCGGCTTTTGTTTTGCATTCAATAAAAGGCTGAAGCAAATATTTTTGCTCAAGGACTAGCCCTTCAATTAGAACCTCCATTTCTTTTTGGTTAAGTACGCTAACTTTCTGACCCTCGGTTAATTTGAACAGTTGCTTTTCATTAAGTTTTTCGATAAATAATATTTTTTTACCTTGATTACCGGTTACTGGTTTAATTACAACTCGAGAATGTTTCTGGAGAAAAGAGATAAATTTTTGTGGATGATTTAATTTTGTGGAAGGAATCAAATAACTGGAGAATTCTTTCGCATTAAAGATTTTTTTGTATACTTTGAGCTTATTTCCAACAGGATAACTTGTAAAAATAGCATATTCCTTTAATTTTTTCAAAATGGCGGATTGTCTTTTCGTTTTAGGGTTACAGTTGTTAATGATGACTGTTGGAAAGTCGATAATTTTTTGTGTCCATGCACCATGTTGATACACCCAGCCATTAATTTTCAAATGATTAAAATCAACATTGTTGTAAGAAAAATAAAAAAAGGGGATTCCCTCCATTTTTGCGACAGCAGCAAAGGGATAAGCTTTTTTAACTTCTAGCGGATTTTTTCGATAGTGAAGCATCCCAATCGACTTCAAAATCAACACATCCTTAAAATGGCTCTAAGTAAAACTTGATTTCTTTCGAAGCTATTAATGCAATCTCCTTGGCCTGCTCAGGTGTATCAGCGCTGGCAATCACATAGGCATAGCGATCACCAAGTGAATACGGCTTTGTTAAGATCGCCCCTTTTCTTGGTTTCACATAAACTTCCTTTACACCATCATAATTTAAGGCTTTAGTTTTTCCTGTTACTTTTATGAGTCGGCCCCGTGAATTAACAGTAAGAAATTTTGCATAAACATGCGTCTTTTTCGTTGCTTTTAAGACGGGATCTAGCCCTAAGAATAGTTTAAGTGTTTCTTTAATTAAATTGATTCCAGTACCCTCTTCAATAATTTTATTCATAGCTCCGCCCGACATTCTTGGATTTATTTCTATTAACTTCCACTTTCCCTCAATAAGCCTCATTTCTAAATGACAAGTTCCATTTTCTAATTCAAGTGCTTGAATAATACTTGCAACTGCAACTTCTAATTCCTCTAAAGTCTCATTTTCTAGTACGGCCGGATAACAATACCCGGTAATGATAAAGCGATCCCCATTTAATACCTCTTGTTCGATTACTGCCACCATAGCAATCAGCCCATCCTTAACGATGACTTCGATTAGATACTGCGTTCCAATCAAATATTCTTCAATTAGTATCGGAATAGAAGGGAATTTTTTATTTAAGTACACCAATCCTTCTTTTAACTCTGAGCAGGCTTCAACCAATAATACATCCTTTGACCCATTAGATACAGGAGACTTTAATATTAGTGGTAAATAACATTGATTTTCCTCAACAAATTTTTGAATAGACTGTTCTCTTTGAAAAATTGTAAACTTTGGTGTAACAGGCAGTGTTTTAAGGTGTTCACGAAAACGAGTTTTCTCCTCCATGATTGCTAAAGCATCTGTGGACATTTGAAAAAGTCCTAATTTTTTCGAGATTCGCGCGGCAAAAGAGACAAATGGATCAATGAAACTAATAACAGCACAGATTTGTTTTCTATCTAATTCAAGGTTATTAATTATTGAAAAAATCATCTCCTTATCCATTAAATTTTCGACATATACCATCTGATGAACTTCAGGGAATTCTTTCTCTTGCTTTATAAATTCTCTTCTGTTCGTTAACAGAACGGTATAATAACCCATTGTTGTTGAAATACTCAGAGCTTCTCGGCTCGTTCCTGATTTGTTACTTCCAATAAAGACAATTGTTTGCATACCAACCTACTTCCTCTTTGTTTTTTATTGGCCACTTCTTTTAGTCAACAAATATTTCCCATAGCATATTGGGGTGATGTAGGTTTCCCGCCATGTTTCGAACATTAAAGCATGACGAAACGTTAACCTTAGATCTCGGGCATTACATTCAATAAACATGGGAAAACCATCTTCTGTAATCCCGACATCAAGCCCAAGATCTGCTAGGTTATCAATTTGATCGCCCATCTGTTTGGCAACCATTAGGGATAACTGTTCCACGTCAGCTACGACCTGTTTTTCATCAAGGTTTGGAAGGTTTCTAAGGATATCTTCAAGAGAAATGCAGATACCGCCTCTAGCAACATTTGTAACAAAGCTGCCTGTTTTTGCTACTTTCCCCACCATCCCTGTCACTTGCCATTCTCCATCCCCATTTCGTTGGACTGATACCCGAAGGTCAAATGGGTTATTATGATATTTACCAAGTTGAATCCTCTCTTGGATTAAATACAACCCGCTTGTTACCAAAGATTCTATTTTCAAAGGTAATTGTTCCGCAAGATACATTTCTTCCAGCCACATGTCTTTTTGGGGATAAGATAACAACCATTCTGTATCGTTAAGGCGTGTAGCTCTCATGTTACGTTTTCCAAATGTACCATTGCTTGGTTTTATGATTAACTCGCTATGTTTTCCCATCATTTCGACCATATTACCAAGATTGAAACGAACGGTTTCTGGGAGATGTGGTCTAATATCTACACATTCCATTAATAACTTATAAGTTTTGTATTTCCCATATTGATTCCATTCATTAAAAATGATTAAGCCTTCAGCTAGTAACATTTTAATCTGTTTCTTTGCATCCTTCGTACAATGATACCCTTTGTTATGAATCACCAATGGTTTAGGAATAGTGTTCTTCAGATACACACCGTTATTATTCATCACATAACCTGTTATCTCTGGTTCGCCAGGCAGTAAATCCTCCAAACGAAGATACACAGGAATTAAATTATTTATATTCCCCCCTTCCTCATAGAAAGCCAGGATTTCTGGTTGTTTTCCGCAGTCAAGTTCACTATATAATTGCGAGCTAATTATAATTCCAATATATTGCTGTTTCAAGCTATTTTCCCCGCCTTATTAATAGGGTTTACGTTCAGTTAACATAAATAAACTGCTTCCTTACTATTAAATGCAAAAGTTATGTATTTGGAGAGATAAAAACCCAAATTAATTTGAAACATTCATTAAATACGTGAATACACTAACTTACATTAATCTAAGAGGTGTTTTGCTTTATGAGATCTAAACCAAAGGTAGCCATTATTACCCCTGGTTCCTTCCCAATACCATCCTCTCGTTCAAGTTCAGTTGAAACAGTTGTAGAAATGCAAACAAACATTCTTCAAAACGATGTAGATTTCACGATATTTGGAAAAAAGGCTAAAGGAATGGCCTCTATTGAAAACCAAGGAAATATTTCTTTTATCCGATTTACTTATCAAAATTGGACAAGGTATCTCACAAAGGTCATTACTAAGTTATCTAAACTCAATCCTGATATCATCCAAATTGAAAATCGCCCTAAATATATTCCCATCATTCGGAACAAGTTTCAAAAAGTTCCAATTTGGTTATCACTGCACTCGACCATGTATATTTCAAGTCCACATATTGAAAAGGAAGAGTTAATTAGTTGTCTTCATCAAGCTGATAAGATCATTGTTAACAGTCATTTTCTTAAAAACTATTTAATTGTTCAAACCGGTTGTGAGGAAAATAAAGTCATTGTTAATTATTTAGGTGTGGATATAACACAATTTCATTCGAAATGGTCCATCGATCAAAAAAGTAAAATAGAGAATTTCATTAAAAAATTGAACCTCGAAGGTAGGAAAATCATCTTATTTGTTGGACGTTTAAGAAAAATAAAAGGCATTCATAAAATACTTCAGGCGATGCCTTCCATTATTCAAGCGGTGCCTGACACCCTATTAATTATTGCTGGAAGCGCATTTTACGGTTCAGAAAGAAGAACAAGCTATGTTGATAAATTGCATGCGTTAGCAAAGGATTTCCCAGAGCATGTCAAGTTTATGTCGTTTATTCCACATGCGGAAATCCACATTTGGTTTGAGGCGGCAGAGATTGTTTTAGTACCCTCAATTGGACTTGAAGCATTTGGATTAGTGAATGTGGAGGCAATGGCATGTGGTGTCCCCGTGATCGCAACGAATATTGGGGGAATGCCAGAGGTTATTGAACATGGCAGGACGGGGTATTTGATCAATACACAAAACATTGAAGTGGAACTATCCAATTGTGTTATTCAGCTCTTAAATAATCCCAAAAGAATTAAAAGGTTAGGCCTTAACAGTATAGATCGAGTGAAGGAAAATTTCACATGGGAAAAAAGTGCTAACCGTATCCTCCAATTATATAACCAAATTGTATCTGAAAAATAATAGAACGTCCCTTTATGAATGAAACAAAAGGGACGTGAATGACTATAAATATGCTCTTTCTTGGAAGTGAAGAGTATTTCCTAATGCATCTTCATCAAGAATTTGAAACCCTTGAATTTGAACTGCATAAAACATTGGTTGATAACGAATTTTTAAATACGTATCATAATCCAATTTCTTAAAGCCTTTGAAGCTAGGATATATATTTGCTTCAAGAATCCACGGGAAGCCCACTTCATCTAAGGCAATATCTATACCAAATTCGGCGAAATGGTCATTTCTTTGATCCATGATGAGGCAAAACCTTTGACAAAGGTTTAATATATTCCGATAAACAAGCGAATAGCTGAGGTCTTGAGAAGACTTCTTGATAACTGTTTCTAATGTCATCGCTTCTCCACCCCGAGCAATATTAGTTAGATCCTCATCTTCTCGAGCAACCCTGCATTCAATTCCAGTGCATTGCCACTTCCCTTTGTTATATTTCTGCATCACAACCCTGACATCAAGGGCTCGATTATTTACCTTTAAAAGCGGAATGTAGGTTTGAAATAAATACTCCTGTTTAAAAATTCCAAACTCCTTTAATAATATTTGTAAACCTTCTTTATCCTTCAATCTGTGTTGTACCTTTGTCATATTCCGATAATCGTATAAACTAAAACCTTCTGTTTCGTCATTTAATTCTAGTATGAAAATTCCGCGTCCTCTTGATAAGCTAACAGGTTTTAAAATAATCTTCTTATTTTCTATTAAAAAGTCAATTAATTCTTCCATGTTATTTAAAAGGAAAGTTGCAGGTAAGTGTTGTTTAATTTCTTTGGTATTTTTTAATAAATAAAGATCTGATTTTTTAAAGTGGTAGGAGTTAAATAAATTATTATTGGTTATTTCCACTAGTTGTCTAATATTATCTTTCTTTTGATGGAAATTTCTACGGTATATAGTAGAGGGAATCGGAGTAGAATCATAGCGCCAATGTTTTGTTACTGGGTCATAGATCATCCCATATGCAATTCTCTTTTCCCAGTCGACTGACCTTGCTGAAAAGGCGATCGTTACTCCGCCATAGCGATGGTATTCACCAAAACGGTCATTGAATTTCTCCATATAATCCAAATTATAAACGTGATTTTTTTCACCTAATAGTAAGCCAATTGTTGGACCGATAATTGCCTTTCTCTCTGAGAATTGGATTTGATAAACTAGGTCAACAGGAAGATGCATGGATTCTACTAGAGTGTCGGAAACAAACAGGTCTAAGGGATTTTGATAGGAATTATGTCTTAGCGGAATTGCGTCTTCGTAATTTACAAAGTGACATGGCTGCTCATTTACCCCAAATTTTACAATTCCAGGTTGTTCCCTCCAGCTTTCTGTAATTCGGGTAGGTAATTTCATTATCATTTCATTGTCTCGAAAAACTTTAAATTTCACCCAAACATTCTCAAAAAGCTGACTTGATTTCCTGATAAACGGCGTAATATTATCGTCGTGTAATTCTCCACTGCTTACCTGAACGGTTGCATCAGTTTCCCCACTATACGTATGCATTGTCTTATCATCGTTTTTCAATTCCCTGATTTCTTTTGCTAGACCAATCGGCCACTTAAGAATCATACCCGCTACTTTTTTGTTGCTATAACTTATGTCTTTCACAATGGTAAAGATAGGACAAGTGGAATGAATTCGAATTTCACCAGTTTCCATCCCCACAAATTGAAGACCAATTTCATAAATTCTTGGATAATAATAGTGAAGAATTTCTAAAATACGGTTGCTTACTTCATAAAGGTATTCTTGTGTCTCTTCTTGCATTTGGTGTTCACCGGTAAGTAGCAGATAGGCTTCCTTAAAGGTTAATACTTGGTCATTATTCTTGGCATAAATAATCGGAGTCGTCCATTGATGATGGCAATCTTTTTGTCCTAAAACGTAAAAACTAAATGAAGTCGGAATTTGATTTTCCGCTATTAAATTAAAATCCTTTAGTGAAGGGTGTGTTGCTATCAATTCTAGGAAATGCTTTTTCTTAATATTATTCTTTTCATTTATGAGAGTTATACCTGTTTGCTGTGCGAGTTCAAAGATTGTCCGATTGTTTTTCTTACGATGAAAATTTGTGGGATTATAGATAATTGACGGAATATCAACGAAACCTAGTAAAACGATCTCCTCATCCTTTATCATAATTGCATTTCCCTTACGCTCGTTTACCAGCAATCCTTCGATATTAATAAATAGTACGTCAAAATTTAACTCTTCGCCCGCTTTTGCATATTGTAAAACATAGGAATCATCATCGTTTAATTCCTCTTGGGCCAGCCTATTCCATTGCCGTTTTGATAAAATAATGCCAATAGACTTTTCATCCATTACTCATTCACCTTCAATCATTTCAGGTCATTTTTAATATTTCTATTCATGATTCTATGAAACTGTATAGGCATATGGGAGAACCCGCTGATATTAGTCTTTTATTTTCAACGATTTCTTCCATTGTTCATAGAGGTCAGGCTCTTGATTGTTTACATGCTCTAAAAACGTTACTAATAAACCCAATCGTTTTAAGTCTTTGAAAAGTCGTTTTGGAAAAGACCTTTGGATTTTAAAAGAATTAACATGGTCTATGATTTTCAACTTTCCATTCTTATCATAGATGGTGTGTCGTAAGGAGAAATCAATTCTCATAAACTGTAAACTTCTAAGTTCTTTTATTAAATTGATAATTTCAATTGTTAAATCCTCGGAAATTGTCTTGGATTTTTCAAAATATTCTTGTAAGGAAGGACCAGTAAGGTATTCCATAATAATATAATTTTCTCCCGCTTCATAAACCTCTGGTAAAATAGCTGTTTTTTCACCGGTTTGTTGTAGTACCTGCCTTTCTCGAAGGCAATATATTTGTTTTGAATAAATTTTCACACATCGGTCTTCGGATAGTTTAAACACTGCACCTTGTAATCCTTTTCCAATGAGTGGATAGGCGGTTGGATTGGTTTGAACCTGAACTGGTTTTCCCGGCGTAACGACAATTTGGGTAAAATCATTCAACTTGTATTATCTCCTTTAATGGAAATTATTATTGTGTTGTGCTTCCTGTTAAAGCATATCCAGAGACTACTTTTTATGAAAATGGTAGAAGTGCATCAATAAATTCTTGTGCCGATTGATACCGTTTGAGTTTATTCTTTCTTGTTGCTTTTCTCAGAACCTTTTGTAATTTCTGATTGGGAATCTGTTTGCACGCCTGTTTTTTTCGATACGGTGCAAAACCAGTTAACAGGTACAAACATACACATGCAGCACTATATAAATCTGAGCAGTAGTTTAAATTAGCAGTAAAGATATGATTTTGTTTCTTAAGTTCCGGTGGTCGATACCATCTCGTTGCCCCTCGATGATTTCCAATATATTCACCGGAGTCATTGGTGCGGACAGCAGAGCCGAAATCGATGATTTTTACTGTTTTGGGGTCTTCATTACAAATTAAAATGTTATGTGGAGTAATATCGCAATGGAGAATGCCATGTTGGTGGATCACCTTTAACCCTTTAAGGATGTTAATTGTTATTTGAACAGCTAATTCTTGATCATGGATGATCCCTTTTTTGTAATGCCCAAGCCTTCCCCCTTCGTGATATTCTAAAACAATATACCCTTTATGTTCATCCTCAAAAAAATCTAGCCAGGTGATGATATGTTTATGAACCGGTAAGCTTCTTAGTATATCGCTCTCTTGTTCTGCTTCTCTTCTGCTATCAACCTTTTTTATTACTACCCTTTCATTTCGTTGATTCAGACCAAAAAAGACAAGGCTTGTCGCACCCTTACCTAATGTTTGATGATCCAGTGTATACTTTTCGAATGTAGCACCCCCTTTGTGACCACTGTTTTTTATATCTTATTATTAGTAAGACAAGAATTCCTGTATGTTTATCCATAAAAAATAAGGTTGTCTCTAGTGGACAACCTTATTTTTTCAGGAAACATACGCTTCGTCTATTGGCAAGAGCCTTTGCAATCCACGAAGTTCTAATTCCATTAACTTATTCAATGCTTTTTCTTTTTCAATACGAAGTCCTGCATCATCCAATGAACAGCTCACTGGAACATCACACTTTATTTCAGCAAGCAGTCTCGACAAATGGAGCATGTCTAAATCCTGCTCAATTTTAGTCTTATTTGACTTTGATAATCGATCTAAATTAGAGATAATGCCCTCAATATGTTCAAACTCCTGTAAGAGCTTAAGAGCTGTCTTCTCTCCTATCCCTTTTACGCCAGGATAATTATCGCTAGGGTCCCCCATGAGGGCTTTTAAATCAATCATCTGCCGCGGAGTAATTCCTTTTTCTTCAAAGAAGGAATCTGGTGTATGAACCAGGTAATTTCCATAACCTTTTTTCAACAAAATAACAGAAATACTATCATCAAGCAGTTGCAGCATATCCTGATCACCGGTTAGGATGGACACATCGGCAAAGTCCTTTGATTGATTAGCGATTGTTCCAATGCAGTCATCTGCTTCATAGCCTGCTAATCCAATATTGGGGATATCAAAGGAGGCAACCACTTCTTTTACTAAATCAAATTGCGGGATAAGCTCTATCGGAGCTTCACCGCGATTACCTTTATAATCTGAGAATAATTCAGTACGAAAGGTCTTACTGCCCATATCCCAACAAACTGCGAGATGGGAAGGTTTAAATGATGAAACTGCCGTGAATAAATGCTTAACAAAGCCATGAATTCCATTGGTCGGTGTTCCATTTGAATTTATCATAAATTGTCCTGTAACTGCCGTAGCGTAAAAAGCTCGGAATAGCAACGCCATTCCATCAACAAGCATAAGTGAAGGCTTCTGATTAGTCATATTGGACCTCCTTATTTGGTGTCGTTAAAAAACAACACGCTATCCATTATAACATAAGTTGGCCTGAAAGATTATTCTATTTTATGATCGGCATAAGAGATCCAATCACTAAAGCTTCCGGCATAAAGCTTTACTTTATTAAAACCAGCCTCCTTTAATGCCAGGTAATTAGGTGTGGCCGTGACCCCAGACCCACAGTAAACAATAATATCCATATTAGGTTGGATATCTGAAAACCTTTGTCTCTGTTCCTCAGCTTGTTTATATCGCCCGCCGCGAATCCCCTCCATCCACGGCTTATTTATGGCACCAGGGATGTGACCGGCTTTTTTATCAATCGGTTCTTCTAGCCCTAGATATCTTTTTGATTCCCTTGAATCGATTAATATCTTGTTTTCCAGCTGTTTTTCGACTACTTCTTTTACTTCTTCTGTAGTTGCTAGTAATTCCGGCTTTAAGTTGCAATGGAATTTCACCTTTTCAAATGAAGGAATATCTTTTGTTACTGGATAATTTGCTGCTACCCATCCATTAAATCCCTCATCAAGTACATAAACATTTTCATGACCAAGGTATTGAAGCAGCCACCAAAAGCGGGCTGCATACGCCCCTTCACCAGTATCATAGGCGACAACGACTGTGTTTTCACTAATCCCCTCTTTCTCAAGTTTCATGATAAATTCCTCAAGTCTAGGCAAAGGATGCCGTCCGCCATGGACTTGAACTGGACTTGATAAATCTTTTTCTAAATCAAAGAAAACTGCGCTAGGTAAATGACCTTTTAAATATTCCTGTCTCCCTTTTTCTGGTTCAGCTAATGAAAACCTGCAATCCACAACCCTGACATTTCTCTCGGTTAAGCTTTTCAATAACCATTCTTTGTCTTTAACAAATTTCACGCAGCTTCCTCCTCGTCATGGATTAATACTTTATAAGTTTTTTTGTATATCCCTTAAATATTCAATAGAAATTCCGCCATCTAAGGCTGAAAGATAACTCAAATAAAAATCATTTACTTGTTCGTTCATTTGTTCTAATAGGCGATTGAATTCCTTTGTTATTTCATCTGAATAATGTGTTTTTAAACGGTGAGCTCCATTCGATAAATATTCATCTGCAGGCAAATTCAGCACTTGATACAGTTCATCACTCATGAATTTTTTTTCATTTTTTTCAAAAAATGATTTTGGATTTTTAAAGTACGATAAGGCTTTAGCAAATAATTGTTTATTCATATCTTTAAAAGCGATAGGAAATTCGATTGCTTGTTGATGCTTCACTTCAAATGCTGAAAAGGAAAGGTCTTGATTGATTTCTTGTAAATTTCTGATGAGACCTGATTGGTAATCAGCCAATTGCTTTTCGGCAAATCTTTCCAGGCGAACTGTCGTTGCCCGCAATTCCTGAGCAAAATCAAAGCCTAGACTTTCGAGAAATTCATCCAGTGCAGCTAGTAATACTTTTTTCAAATGACGACCATCATCCTTTAGAATGGCGGGATTAAATGACTCCCTAAAGAAATCGCCAAAGCGGAGGAAGACTCTTTGTTTAATGTAATAAACTAACTCTTCTGCTTCCTGGTACAAACGATTTTGCAAGTTTTCAATCGTTTGGTTTTCCAATGAAACTAAGATAACTGCTTTTTGTTTTTCAATAGTCCCGCGTTTTCTCTCTTTAACAGTTTGGTCTTCCTGTGAACTTTTGATAAGTTTATCAATTAAATCATAAACCCTGGTTATTTCTTTTTCTGCAGAGGAAATAGCCATTTCCGTTAGTTCATTAGTAATAAAATGATAAAAGGCCTGCTCAAAGTTAGCCATTCCAGATTCCGAAATAGGATTTGGTGTCTCCTTTTCTTTTAACGCCAGCAAGCTTGATACAGGATAGAGATGAGGATTTCTTATTCCATATTTGCTAAGCTGCTCCTCGACATATTCAATAACGGTTTCCTTTTCTTCTTCATTCTCAGCAAGGTCAATGGCATTAATAATAAAGAACATTTTATCCATTTGAAAGGATTCCTTTACACGTCCAAGCTGGATTAAAAATTCACGATCTGCTTTAGAAAATGCATGATTGTAATAGGTAACAAAAAAACATGCATCCGAATTTTTAATGTAATCAAAAGCGACACCTGTATGGCGGGCATTGATAGAATCCGCTCCGGGTGTATCAACCAGAGTAATTCCTTTATTAGTTAACTCGCATTCGTAGTAGAGCTCAATCCATTCCACGTAGCAGGATTTTTCTTCATTAGCAACGAAATCGGCAAATTCACTTAAGTCTGTTTCAAGAACGATCCCCAAAGAATTACCAAATGATTGATAACCTCTAGTAAATGCCTGTAAGAAAGCAATATGTGTCTTCTCCAAGACACCGTCTTCTTGCTGTTTTTGAAGCATAACCTGGTCAATTTTTTTGACCGCACCATCAAAATCATCTGCTTGGAGTTCAAAAACCCTTAATGAGCGATTTACATCTTCAAGCATGGCTGACGCTTCCTTAAACTTAACAAGCACGGTGCCATGCGGATGTCTTTCCGTAACAGGTTTAATTTTGTTAATGGCTGCAGTCGTTGGATTGGGTGAAACAGGCAGGATCTTAGCACCCATAAGTGCATTGGCAAAAGAAGATTTGCCTGCACTGAATGCTCCAAATAATGCTACGGTAAATCCCTTGTTTTCGAGTCTTTCCGCTTTTTCGGATAATTCTTTAGAAAGCTTATAAAAACCAGGGAGGTCTCTAATTAAGGATGAAGTATTTACTAGACGTTCGACGGTTCTCTCTAAATGATTGCCTGATGGAAATACCTTTGGATCATTTTTCGCACCCTCAATCACTTTGCCTTTCAAATCGTTTTTCATGTTGCTACTTCCGTTTTGAGACTTTAGCTGTGTTTTGACCACTTCATATTCTTCTTCGTCCTGACTAAAAAGATGATAAATATCTTCTTGTAAAATATCATCTTGTGTTAATAACTCTTCGATCTTTGTTTCCTTCAACTTAGCATTCTGCTTAACCTTTTCTAGTTCTGACAAGGCATTTAGGTATCGATCGTTTTTGCTTAGTTCCTGTTCATACTGTCCAATTAATTTAGATGTTTGCTGCTTTAATGCTTTTAGGAACTCTTCCTTAAAAATAGCCAGTTTTTGTCGTGCCATTTTTTTAATTTCATTAGCCACGTCTTCTGTGTAATGTAAGACATATTCTCCTGATACTCGTGCACCAGTTTTAACAGTATCGGATAAAAGGTTTGCCTGCACGTCGATTGAATAAGACTGCGCCAAGCTCTGTAAATCTCCCCCGTCAAGACCCGTTTCCTTTAAGGTGCGTAGTAAATATTCGCGTAGGTGCCACTCGAGCTGAGATTTTGTTTTATCATGGATATCATGATGAAAGCGTTCAAGCCTCACATTCTTCTCATCCAACGTCTTTTGCTTGGAAAATATGAATCCAACTTTGAATTCCGGTTGACATGATTCCAAATAACTCTCCGCTAACTCTCTGGTTTGAAATGGCATGAGGTATGCGTTTTTTAGTATTTGGGCAATTTGATGATCAAATTCCTTCTCTGTTCCGATTACCCCCTCTTTTAAAGTCTGGAGGTTTCCTTCCATTTCTCGAGAACTATTGGATAATTCACTTCTTTCTTCCTCAGTTAATTCATTCAATACCTCAACGATAGGTCTTAGCTCACGCTCATCTAATTTTCTTAATTGAGCAATATGATCTTGGGTAATTTTTTTTAAGGAATGAAAAACCGATGGTATTAATAATTGGTCTTTAGAAGCCAATTTGTCTGTAATAAATTCCTGAAGATCATTGAATTCATTGAAGGCATGGTTTTTATTTTTCAAAGAAGTATAAAAAATTCTTGCTGGTTTCACTCCCCAAGATGCAAACGAATCAACCACACTGTTTTGAAACTCATCGAAGCTCAGTTCTTCATCATTGTGTTTATCAATTTGGTTAATTACTAAATAAACTTCTTTTCCAGCTTGGGTTAATTCCTTTGTAAATAAAAAATTCAACTCTGCTTGGACGTGGTTAAAATCCATGACATATAGAACGATATCGGCAAGATGAATTGCTGATTCGGTTGCAATCCGGTGGGCATCATCAGCAGAATCAATACCAGGTGTATCCATGATTACCGTATGATCGGGTAACCCTGTTTCACTGTGACTAATTTCAATTTCTTCAATTTGATCGCCGTCTTTGCAATAATTTTTGACTAATTCATAATCATACGGAGCTAAATAGATGCGAGGCTTTTCATTTTTGAAAAAGACCTTTGCATATTCTTCTCCAGCTTTTACTTTCACTAAGTTTGCACTTGTCGGAATTGGACTAGATGGAAGTAAATTCTCTCCAACGAGTTGATTGATCATTGTCGATTTCCCTGCAGAGAAATGGCCACAAAATGCAATCATAAACTCTTTGTTCTTCAGCTTCTTTGCTAGTTGTTTTATTTTTTCCGCATTTTCATAATCTTCTTGTTCGTTTATATATTCAAATACTGAAACGATTTTAGTTTTTAGTGTTTGAATGGTTTCTTCTTGATTGGCTATTTTCACCATTTACTTATTCCCCTTAGCAACTTTGTAATATTTTTTATTTTATACGATAATTCAAACTTTTCCTATCTTGACACTTCTTTTACTTAAAACAAATTTCTTCCAAAAACAACAAAAAGCCAAGGTGCAAGACCCTGGCTCCCAAAATACACTATTAATTTAATGTGTAACGTTTTTTAAGACGTGCTTCATGACAAATGCATAAATAATAACCGTTCCACCAACTAAAGCAAAAGTCAATTGTAACACCTTCCTTATCAGACTTCATTGAGAATGATTTTCATCGATAACCAAAGTTTAACATAGGTGATAATCATTTTCAATAGCCCATTTCTAACTGTCACAATTATTTAACAACTTTAGGTAGAAAACGATTACAATCCTGAAATGTCCCTTCATATTCCGTCAGCTCCCTAAGTGCCTGTTCCTCCTCAGGTATACGAATCCTAAGCACGATGATATTTAATATCGTAAATAAACTAGCTGTAAAATAAGCGTTGAACAACAATGGAACAACAGCCAGTTCAACCGCAACAACTAAATAATTGGGATGTCTGATAAAACGGTATGGTCCCTTTCTAATCACATTCGCATTTCTTAAGACAATAACTTTTGTATTCCAAAACCTTCCTAGTGATGCAATCGCCCATATTCTTAATAGCTGGGCTATAAGAAAAACAATTATTAGGATGCACCATAAAGGAGATAGACCTAAATTCATGAAAATTTTTTCACAACTTAAGAAAATAAAAAACAACGCATGCATCGTCACCATATATCGATAATGCTTTTCGCCAAATTCAATGGCCCCCCGTTTCTTCATCCACTTTTCATTGCTTTTTGCTATTCTTAACTCAACAATCCGCTGAAGGCCGATAAATCCAACTAATATCAGAAATGAGATAATATCTTTCATTTTACTCCCACCTAAATAAAAGCAGTTCGGAACTGAAACCAGGTCCAAGCGCGGTACCAAGTCCTAAAGCATCCTGAGGAATATCCATCTCCATGTAACGTTTCAGCACATAAAATATCGTTGTTGAAGACATATTCCCAAATTGTTTTAACACTTCAAGTGAAACGTCAGTCATGGATGGAGGTAACTCTAATGATTTTACATAGGCATCTATCACTTTTCTCCCACCCGGATGAGCAATAAAATAGTCTATTTGTTCAAGATTGATTTGATGTTCACCTAAAAATCCACTTACATTCGGCTTTAACCAATCCTCTATGATCTGGGGGATATCCCGAGAAAATACAACAAACAGCCCCGTGCTCCTAATAGCCCAGCCCATCACATCTAAAGAGTTCGGCATAAGAGTGGACTGTGTAGCAATGATGGAGGGGGAAATCGGCTTCTTCCTGAAATCTGAAGAGTATGAATCATCACCGCAAACCAAGGCACAGGCTACACCATCGGCAAACAAAGAAGTTCCGATTAAATTACTTTTCGAAAGATCATTACGCTGAAACGTTAGGCTGCAAAGCTCAACTGAGAGTACTAGGGCCTTTGCTTTTGGAAAGGCAAGACAATATTCATAGGCTCTCGATAGACCAGCAGCACCGCCTGCACAGCCAAGTCCCCAAATAGGTACCCTCTTTGTGTGTGAATTAAACGGGAGGAGATTCATGATCCTCGCTTCGATACTAGGTGTGGCCATCCCCGTGGTTGAAATAAAAAAAATGATGTCAATTTCTTGGTAATTAATATTTCGCTTTAAGTAATCCTTATTATTTAAACACTTCTCGATTGCTTCTTTTCCAAGTGTCACCGCAGATTCAATATATGCAGAATTTTTTTCTTCAAAAGTATGTTCTTCTTTAAACCAATCGAGATTTTTAACAAAATGTCTTTTTTCAATTTGTCCATTTTGAAAAGCTCGTAAAAGTCTTTCAATATCCTTAAATGAATCTGAGAAAAGCTCTCGTGCAAACTCCAAAGCTTGATTTTGGTTAACTTCAAAAGGGGGAGTAACCTCTGCAACTGAAATAATTGTAGGCATGTTTTTTCTCCTTCAATCTATGTAAGGGTATTTTTTCCAGTTTCAAGGTTTTTATTCCAGAGTTTCAGAAAGCAAAAAAAAGCTTCCCTATATGAAGAGGAAACCAAAAGTTTCCACTCTGGGAAGCAAACGTTTTGAAGGTTGTTGCTGTGCTCTTAAATTATATAATGGATACTGATTTCATTCATTAACTAATGATTTCCAGTTCAGAAGTTCTTATTAAACAGCAAGAAAAATACTTATAAATATTTTTTTAACTTATTTTTTATCGGGTTGTTTTTGAACTTCAATTTTAATTTTATTTTTTACTAATGTTCCGCAGATTTTACAGATTTCTACCTGGTCATACAAAAGGCGGCAATTATCACAATAATATTTTTCCACAAAAACACACTCTTTTCTGAAGGAAAATATGAATTTCTTAATATCATATTTATAGGATTCCAAAGTGTGACATTCATTTCAAAAAGGGTGGTTAATTTCGTGTGTGAATGATTATTCAATTACTTTTATCACTGATAAAGTGTGATATTTCACATTTTAGTCACAAATACCCCCTGGCAATTGTGATATAAATCACTGTTACATCAATTTTATAATATTAACATAGTAGATATCTTAGGAATGAACATTTTGTGAACTGCTAATTTTGTTATTTTTTCTTCACAATTGTTTTGTATTATGAAAGAGAACTAATCATTTATTTTAACTACTCTGAAGGGAGTGCAGGGGGATGGCGAAGGCGGAACTTAAAACAAACCAAAAAACAGAAATCGAAGACAGCTCTTCTCTTAAAGGGACATTAGCGTCCGTTTTCTTTTTGGGAGCTTTTATTGTTGTCACTTGGGTAAGTGTCTATTACCTATTTGTTGAACGCTTTTAATAATTGAAGGGGGAAAGAATTATGCATATGCATAAGTTCGAGAAGATTTGGCTAACTTTCGGAATTAGTGCACTGGTAGTATTTTTGACAGTTGTGGGTGTAAGCGCATTCTATCTTGGTAACAAGCCTCCAAGTTGTTTAACTACGATTAATGTGGATAAGGTCGATCAAACAAAACCATTTGATAAACCAGGATTACATAAGGTTGAAGGTAAAGATTGGGACTATGAATTAGTTTATGTAGCTGCAGCGTTCTCCTATAATCCAGTGAAAGTGGAAGTACCAGTTGGGGCAAAGGTAAAAGTTATAGCTACAACCAAAGATGTTGTCCACGGGTTTGAAGTAGCTGGAACAAATATTAACATGATGCTTGAACCTGGTTATGTCAGCGAATATACAACCACGTTTGATAAAGCTGGAGAATATTTAATTGTTTGTAATGAATATTGTGGTGCTGGGCACCATTTAATGAGTTCGATGATTGAGGTGGTAAAATAATGGCTAACTCGACAGCAGCAAAAGTAAAAGTTGATCCTCGTGATGCAAAGCTTTCAATGGCCCACTTTTTTGTTGCCTTCTCTGCACTTGCACTTGGTGGTTTAATGGGGCTATTACAAACCCTTGTCCGTTCCGGTAAATGGGAACTTCCATGGGGAATTGATTACTACCAAATCTTAACCGTCCATGGTGTTTTAATGGGATTGGTTTTAACGACATTTTTTATTATGGGATTTCAGTATGCTGCCGTAAGCAGAACCACTGGCGGGCATTCAAATGCTGCTCGCCGCACTGGCTGGATCGGTTTTTGGATCATGTTAGTCGGTACCTTAATGGCAGCTACCATGGTTTTACTTAAGGAAGCATCCGTACTTTACACTTTTTATGCACCACTTAAAGCCCATTGGATATTTTACTTAGGCTTAACCTTTGTCGTTATAGGAAGTTGGATTGATGGTGCCTCACAAATCATGACCTATGCAAAATGGAGGAAGAATAATCCTGGGCAGCCGAGTCCGTTATTAAGCTTTATGGCTGTTATAAATACAGTCATGTGGATTATCGCTACTCTTGGAGTTGCCGCAACAGTATTATTCCAATTACTTCCCTGGTCGCTTGGATTAGTTGATACTGTTGATGTGTTAGTAAGTCGGACTTTATTCTGGTATTTTGGGCATCCACTTGTTTATTTCTGGTTATTGCCTGCATATATGTGTTGGTATGCAATTATCCCGAAAATTATTGGTGGGAAAATTTTCTCTGATTCATTAGCACGTTTGTCATTTATTTTGTTCCTGCTATTCTCGATTCCGGTTGGTTTTCACCATCAATTAACAGAGCCAGGTATTGACCCTGTCTGGAAGTTCTTACAGGTTATCTTAACATTCATGGTTATTATTCCATCGTTAATGACTGCCTTCTCTCTTTTCGCAACCTTCGAGAGATATGGTCGCTCAAAAGGAGCAAAAGGCCTGTTTGGCTGGTTTAAGGTTCTGCCATGGGGAGATGCTCGTTTCACAGTTCCATTTATTGGTATGGCATCATTTATTCCTGCTGGAGCTGGTGGTATTATCAATGCATCCAACCAAATGGACCAGGTAGTTCATAATACTATTTGGGTGACAGGTCACTTCCATTTAACTGCTGCAACATCGGTTGTATTAACGTTCTTTGGGATCTCCTATTGGTTGGTACCACATTTAACTGGACGCAAATTGACCAAAGCAATGAATAAATTAGGAATAATCCAAGCATGGGTTTGGTTTATTGGAATGGCATTCATGTCAGGTGCAATGCACTTCCAAGGTCTCCTTGGCGGTCCAAGACGTTCCGCTTTCTCTACATACGGCGGGGCGAATGGATTCCTTATCAAATCGCTCAAGCAGTCGGCGGGACCATTTTATTCCTAGGAATTATTCTGGTTATTATCATATTTATCAATCTTGCCTTCTTTGCTCCAAAAGGGGAAGAAGAATTCCCTGTTGCTGTTGCAGAAAATCTTGAAGAAAAAGCACCAATGGTATTTGAAAACTGGAAATTGTGGCTTGGAATTGCAGCAGCCCTTATTCTTTTTGCTTACACGATTCCGTTTATCGATATTATTCAAAATGCCCCTCCAGGTTCAAAAGGATTTCAGACTTGGAGTAAATAGCAATTAATAGATCCGCAGAAAAGGCTTCAATCTCATCGATTGAAGCCTTTTTGTATCATTGTTACATTGCTTTAATCACAATGAGCCTTTTTCATTTAACAAATAAATCTTTCTATATTTCTCATAAAGATAATCAATTAAATATTTAGGATTTAGTCCTTCTCCTGTAACATCTTGTAAGATTTCAAGCGGTTTTTTCATTTTTCCATATTGGTGAATATTTTCGGTCAGCCATTCTTTTATCGGCAGAATGGTACCGTCTTCGACTAATTGATCAAAATTTGGAAGATCATCCATCATTTTATGCTTAAATTGTGCTGCATACATGTAGCCTAAAGCATAAGATGGGAAATAACCAAAGCTGCCTCCTGCCCAATGGACATCTTGAAGAACTCCCTGTGCATCATTTTCAGGACGAATTCCTAAGTATTCTTCGTACTTGTCATTCCAAATAGTCGGTAAATCCTTCACATCAATCTCATCATTGAATAAGCCTTTTTCAATTTCATAGCGGATTATAACATGGAGCGGGTATGTTAATTCATCTGCTTCAATTCTAATGAATGACGGTTTAGATTCGTTTATAGCCCGATAGAATTCTTCAATTTCCACTTGGTCAAATTGACCATTTGCATATTCTTTTAAAAGATCGTAGTTATTTTTCCAAAATGGTAAACTTCGTCCAAGGATGTTCTCATAAAAAAGAGACTGAGATTCGTGAATTCCAGTTGATGTTCCTGAACAAAGAGGAGTCCCAATCAAGTCTTTAGAAACATTCTGTTCATATAAAGCATGACCGCCTTCATGAATCGTACCAAAAACTGCTGTCCGAAAGTCATTTTCGTCATATTTGGTGGTAACGCGGACATCGCCAGGATTTAACCCAATTGCAAAAGGATGAACGGTTTCATCCAGTCTTTT
>NZ_JAGGQX010000046.1:0-78301 GCF_018613095.1 Bacillus sp. ISL-75 | reverse complement strand
CGCAGGCGCTTCAGCGCCGAGGAGGCTCCCCGGCACGCCCGCGGAAAGCGAAGTGCCTGGAGCGCAAATCAACAGACATGTTGCAAATCCTATATATTAATAATATTATAACAAATTAACGCGGTGAATTGTTAAAGTGATTGTAGAAAATAAGAGGCTGTCGAAAGTTTCTCGACAGCCTGGCGCCTTTAAGTTTAAAGGCGTTTTTTTGATGCCAAAAATAAGTGAAATTATGTTTTTAATATTAACAACGTAAAAACGTAATAAATGTATTGACAGATAATTTAAAATAATCTATATTATCTTATATAGACGACAAAATAAAAAACGTAATAAGGTGAGGCGATCAATATGAGTCAGGCTGAAGTTTTAATCGATAGGATTCAGAAAGGATTTATGCTTGAATGTAGAGATGACATGAATGAGGAGTATCTTCGAGCCTTAAAACAAACATTAACCATTGTTGGTGACACAGAACTTCTAAGTGTCCCCCCACTTTTAACCGTGTATAATCAAGCCCCAAATCTCAACTATAAAATTACGGCACTGGCTGTTATCCAAGATGAAATCGGCCACGCACATATTGCCTATCGTCTATTAGAGGACCTAGGAGAAAATGTCGAGGAGTTACTTTATAATAGGCCTGCCAATCGTTGGAAAAACCCATACGCCTTTGATTTTAAATTAGAAAATTGGATTGAGCTTGGTGTATTTAATGGACTCTTTGATCGCTCTGGTTATACCCTGCTTGGCGATGCCTACCAAAACACATCTTATGGCCCTTGGAAACGAGCTTTAGTGAAGGTAGACAAAGAAGAGCTTTTCCATTTGCGTAATGGTGAAATCATTATGAAAGCAGGCATGAAACATCCGGATACAGCAAAGCAGGTACAAGAAGCGGTTGATTGGATGTTCTTAATGGCATTAGAATTTTTCGGAGTTGCTGACAGTCTTAAGAGCCGTTCTGCACAACTAGACTACAAGTTAAAAGGAAAGACCAATGATGAGCTAAGACAAAAATGGTTATCGACTGCGGTTCCATTTTGTGAATCGATTGGAATAAAGGTACCGGCTCACTTTGATGAGGCACAGGGGAAATTTGTCATTGATGTTCCTTTCCCATGTAAATTTGATGTAGAAAATAAAAAGTGGCTGCTCGATCAACCTGATACATGGCAGGGAGTTATCGAACGTTTTAAAAAACGCGGGCCACAAAACCAAGAGTTCGTCAGAAGAATTCAAAAGGGATTCTTCGAATTAGAAGAACTACGAGCAGAGGAGGTTATTTAGATGCAGACGGTAGAAACTGAAAAATATTGGAATGCCTTAACAGAGGTCATGGATCCTGAGTTTCCAATCAGTGTGGTTGATATGGGATTAATCTATGAAATTGCTAAAGTAGAGGACAGAAAACTTGAGGTAAAAATGACCTACACCTCCACAGGCTGCGGTTGTATGCAATGGATTGAAAGCGATATCAAGGAACGGCTTCTAAAAGAGGAAGATATTGAAACAGTGGATATCGAAGTGGTCTGGAGTCCGCCTTGGACCGTAAATAACATGAGTGATAAAGGGAAAGAAAAACTCAGAACCTGGGGTGTTAGCTCATGATAGAAAAGAAACAGAAACCAGAATATCTCCTTTTTACTCGGATCAAGCGGGGCGATGATTTGATTCAGGTTGGTTCATTTCAAGCTGAGAGTGATGAACTTGCAAAAGTATATGCACAATATATTTACGATGAAGAAGACTGGGTCGAAATGCAAGTGGTACGAAAGGATGCTTTCATTACTGTACGCCTTCCAGAACCACTATTTGAGAAAGAGGGTGTAAATTAATATGAGAATAGTAAACAATTTATCTCTGATTGACCTAGCCGAAACAATTGCAGATAACAAATTTATTTTAGGTGACCGTCTTGTGGAAATTGGGATTAGCGGTCCTAATTTAGAAGCGACGCTTTCATCCATTGCGATGGCACAAGCCGAACTTGGTCACGCTAGACTCATGTATAAATGGGCGAATGAATTGCAAGGATTAAACGGGAGTAAAGTTGAAATTAAAAGCCAATCAGGAAAGGCCTTTCCTACGGTTGTAAATACGTCGAATTGGGTGGCTTTAATTGCCGGTGTCTATGCAGTTAATGTTGCTGTCAATCTCGTCATGAACGAAATCATTCGGGCAAAGCATCCAGATTTAAATGCCCCATTTAGTAAGATGCTAAAGGAACAAGAGGAACATCTTCTTTATTCAAAGAGTTGGTGTAAACAATTGCTTAATGACAAAGGGGCCGTCCCTAAAAAATTGACCGAAGAACTCGATAAGGTGTCTATCGAAGCTTTGCAGTGGTTAAAGAATGTGGAAAATGACCATTTTTTAATTTCTGAAAAGGTCATCTTGGAAAATAGTAATCTTGTAAACGTATACAAGGAGACAATCAAAAGACTTACAACCCTTGGGGATATACAGCATGTCTGATCAGAATAAATCGATCCAATGCTCCTTCTGTTCGTCGGAAAATGTTGAAAAAATTTCTTCCTTTGGGACCGCTCAATTAGTAAGGCAGTATTATTGCAACGGCTGTCGCACGGTCTTTGAATATGTTCGCTGGCAAGCTTCACAGTCAAAGGATGAGGGGTGTCTAGCTTCTAATGAAGGAAATTGAAAAAATAGGTATTGTCGGTTCTGGGACGATGGGGGCTGGGATTGCCCAACTGATGATTCAGAACGGATATACCGCTATTATTTATGATATCAATTTGGAAACAGTGGGCCGGTCCAAATCAGCGATTGAGTTAAGATTAGACCGTTTAGTCGAGAAAAAAAGAGCAAGTGTTGATGAAGCGAATCGTATGAAAGAACGTTTACAAACAACAGCTGATTTATCCGACTTTCATGATTGCCAGTTGGTAATTGAAGCGGCCCCGGAAAACATGGACATAAAACGATCCATTTTTCAAAGACTTGAAGAGGTTTGTTCAGAGGATACGATCCTTACAACGAACACTTCATCCCTTTCGATTACGGAGATTTCAGGACAGATTCAAATTCCAAAGCGAGTGGCGGGTTTTCATTTCTTTAATCCAGCGCCAGTTATGCCACTAGTTGAAGTTATTCGCGGATTAAAAACAGGACCTGAAACAGTTTCTGCTCTGGTAGAATTTGCTAAGAAGCTTCAGAAAAGCCCAGTTGTTTGTAAAGATACTCCTGGTTTTATTGTCAATCGCGTAGCCCGTCCATTTTATGGAGAAGCCTTAAAAATTATGAATGATCAAGTAGCAACAGTAGAACAAATTGACTGCATAATGAAAAAGGCGGGAAATTTTAAAATGGGTCCATTTGAACTTCAGGATTTAATCGGAATAGATGTGAACTTTGCAGTAACGAAATCTGTTTACGGAAGTTTTCATGGGGAGCCCCGGTTCCGCCCGCATTACGTTCAAGAGCGCATGGTTCAAGCGGGCAGTCTGGGAAGAAAAACGAAGGGAGGGTTCTTTTCATATGACACCTAAGGGAATTGTGGTCATAGGTGAAAATTTGTTAGCAAAAGAGCTGGTACATTCCTTTCGAGCGCATGGGTTTAACAATGTAGCACTCAATGATTACCAAGCAGTTAAAGACATTGATGCGGTTATTGAAACTAGTAATCTTGATTTGGAACAAAAAAGGCAGAATCTGAAAGCGATTGAAGCACATGTTCCTTCTCAAACATTGATAGTATCTACCACGCTTGCATTAACGGCTACGGAAGCAGCATCATGGTTGTCCCATCCTGAGAGGTTGATTGGGTTTGGAGCCTTTTCGAATTTCAAAGAAGGGGAATTGATCGAAGTTGCTCCAGCATTACAATCAGATCCTTCCTTTTTACAAACTGTCGAAGCGTTGTTTTTGGCGATAGGGCAGGAAACTGAAGTGGTTCAGGACGAGGCCGGTCTTGTCTATCCCCGAATTCTTTCGATGATTATTAATGAAGCGGCCTTTTCACTAATGGAAGGTACAGCATCAGTGGAAGACATTGATGAAGCAATGAAAAAAGGAACCAATTATCCGCTGGGGCCATTAGAGTGGGCTGAAAAAATTGGTATCGATGATGTTTATGCTGTATTAACTGGTTTATACAGGCAGCTTGGAGAAGAAAAATACCGGCCTGCTCCCCTAATTCGCAAACTTGTTCATGCAGGCTGGACCGGCGGAGAATCTGAGAAAGGCTTCTATTACTATCAAAATCGCCAGGTTAAGGAGTACTCCATATGAGGGAAGCAGTCATAATTGATGCCCTCCGCACACCAATCGGAAAAATAAATGGATCATTAACAAATGTTCGTGCGGATGATTTAGCTGGGCATGTCATGAAAAACTTATTCGCAAGAGTTAAGTTTGATCGATCTTTAATCGAAGATGTTTACTTTGGTTGCACGAACCAAGCGGGAGAAGACAACCGCAATGTCGCAAGGATGGGATTATTATTAGCCGGAATTCCAGAATCAGTTGCTGGAGTGACAGTTAACCGATTATGCGGTTCTGGATTGGATGCCGTAAATCAAGCAGCAGCGGCGATAAAGGCTGGGGTTGGAGACGTTTTTATTGCTGGTGGAACGGAGAATATGACGAGAGCTCCCTATGTCATGATGAAACCCCACTTATCAAACCCAAGAAATAATCAAACGTTATTTGATACAACCATTGGTTGGCGCCTTGTGAATCCTAATTTGGCAAAGGAATATCCTCCGATAAGTTTAGGCGAAACCGCGGAGAATGTAGCGGCAAGATATAACATCTCCAGAGAAGAACAGGATGAGTTAGCGCTTAGCAGTCAGTTAAAAGCAGCAGCGGCGATTGGAAGTGGACGATTTCGTGATGAAATTATCCCAATCGAAATTCCTCAGAAAAAAGGCGAAGCGCTTGTTTTTCAAACGGATGAACATGTTCGTCCAAACACCACATGGGAGGCGCTGTCGAAGCTTAAACCTGTATTTAAAGATGGGGGAACCGTTACCGCTGGAAATTCCTCCGGTATTAATGATGGCGCAAGCGCTCTGTTAATTATGGAAAAGGAGCAGGCGGAAAAGTATGGTTTAAAACCATTAGCTCGAATCGTGACTTCTGCTGTGGCAGGAGTGGATCCTGCTTATATGGGAATAGGGCCAGTCCCTGCAACAAGAAAAGCACTAAAAAGAGCAGGCTTATCTGTTAACGATCTAGATTTGATTGAAATTAATGAAGCATTTGCAGCGCAATCGGTCGCTTGTATTAACGAGCTGGGTCTTGATTTGAATAAGGTAAACGTGAATGGTGGAGCAATTGCACTTGGTCACCCGCTTGGCTGCAGTGGTGCAAGAATTTTAACCACACTTGTCCATGAGATGCAAAAAAGGGATTGCCGCTATGGCCTTGCCACTATGTGTATCGGGGTAGGTCAAGGAATTACCACCATTATCGAAAAAATTTAAAGGGGTTATCTACATGTTAAAAACAACGGCGTTGAAGGAAGAGTACCAGCTATTAATTAATGGTGAATATAGCAATAGCAGCAGTGGAGACTTTTTTGAAACTCATAATCCTGCCACAGGAGAAGTACTAGCGCGTGTTGCAAAAGCAACGAAAGAAGATGTCGATCGTGCTGTTGATGCAGCAAGGAAGGCCTTCGATTCTGGTAAGTGGCCGAAGTTGACAGCAGCAAGACGGGCCAGAGTTTTGAATAAAATAGCGGATATCATGAGACAGCGCTTCAACGAGCTAGTGGAGGCAGAAGTATTAAATACGGGGAAAACCGTTGCTGCTGCACAAGGGCAAATTGGCCAAGCGATTGAGGACTTTGAATTTTATGCAGCAGCGATTACTACTCATGGTGGGCGTACAAACCCCGTGCCAAACGGGTTCTTTAACTATACGGTAAAGGAACCTGTTGGGGTATGTGCCCAGATTGTTCCTTGGAATTATCCACTTATGATGGCTGCATGGAAGGTAGCTCCAGCATTAGCGGCAGGCTGTACGATTATTTTAAAGCCAGCAAGTTATACGCCAATTACTGCTTTCATGCTCGCGGATATTTGTCATGAAGCGGGAGTACCTGCAGGTGTGGTGAACGTTCTAACAGGAAGCGGTTCTGCAATCGGCCCATATCTAACTGAACATCAAGGTGTGGATAAAGTCGCCTTTACAGGTGAAACCGAAACCGGGAAGGACATAATGGCTCGTGCATCGAAAACCCTTAAACGTGTGACCCTTGAACTTGGTGGAAAGTCTCCGAGTATTGTCTTTGATGATTGTGACATAGAGGCCGCTGTAGCTGGGTCCATTTATGGAATATTTTATAACTCAGGTCAATCCTGTGAAGCTAGATCACGAATCTTTGTACAGGAAAGTGTGTATGATGAATTCTTGACTCGATTTATTGAAAAGGCAAGAAAGTTAAAAGTGGGCGATCCGTTCAACAAAGAAACACATATGGGTGCATTGATTTCGAAAAGCCATGAACAGACAGTGGACGGTTATGTTAAGCTGGCGATTGAAGAAGGCGGAGAAATTTTATTTGGAGGCAGCCGCCCGGAAGGACCTGAGTTTGAAAACGGCTATTGGTATCAACCAACTATCATCGGAAATGTGACCAATGATATGCGGATTGCTCAAGAAGAAGTATTTGGCCCAGTTGTCGTAGTGATGAAGTTTAAGGATGAATCCGAAGTCTTAAAAGAAGCAAATGATTCCATTTTTGGCTTAGGTTCAGCAGTATGGACGAAGGACAATGGGAAAGCCCATCGAATGGCTGCTGGAATCCGGGCGGGAATTGTGATGATTAATAGCCCGATTTCAGCCTTTCCAGGAACACCGTTTGGCGGTTATAAACAATCTGGCTTCGGCAGGGAATTATGTATCGAAACCCTTGATTTATATACAGAAACAAAGAGTGTCGTTTCCTACATTGGGGCAAAACCACTAAATATTTTCGGAATATAAAAAAAATTTAAATAAAATTTATTGGAGGAATTCAAATGACAAATGTTCAATTAGAAACGAAGACTTTAACTGTAAAAAAAGCAAATGGAATTGCGGAGGTCCATATTCATGTCAATAAAACGAATGCCTATGATTTAGAATACTACAAAGAGTTAAACGCTGCCATTGATGATATTCGTTTTGATAGCGAAATTAAAGTCGTTGTTTTAATGAGTGATATGCCAAAATTCTTCTCAGCTGGAGCGAATATTAATTTCCTTAAAGCAGCTGAGCCGCGGTTTAAAACACAATTTTGCTTATTCTGCAATGAAACTTTAGATAAAATTGCTCGTTCTCCGCAAATTTGGATCGCTTGTCTTGAAGGCCACACGGTTGGCGGTGGACTTGAAATGGCATTAGCATGTGACCTGCGTTTTATGGGTGACCAAGCAGGTAAAATTGGACTGCCAGAAATTACTCTTGGCGTTTTAGCGGGTACGGGCGGTACACAACGTCTAGCACGCCAAGTTGGCCATTCTAAAGCCCTTGATTTGAATATAACAGGGGAAACATTAACACCACAGGAAGCCTTGAATATTAAATTAGTTGACCGTGTTTATCCACAAGAAGAAACTCGTGCAAAAACATTAGAATACGCAAGGAAGATTGCTAGTAGTGCCACATATGCGGCTTCTAACATTAAACTGTCAATCATGAACGGAAAGGAAATGCCATTAAACGCAGCCATCCGCTATGAGGGCGAATTACAAAATCTATTATTCCGTTCTCAAGATGCAAAAGAAGGCTTATCTGCTTTCATCGAAAAACGGGCAGCAGAATGGACTGGTAAGTAATATTCCTTAGGGGCTGGCTTTACTCTTAGAGTCAGACCCTCTAATTACGCATCCAATTAAAGAATTTTACCCTACTAGATTCGGCAGAAGGATATACCCGAAGTAACGAGTTCCAATTTTTTCTTGGGGGTTATAGAATGCTAGAGTCAGTTCAACAATTAAAAGGCATAAAAGACAATTATAATAGTGCTTATCGTTTTATAGAGGAAAATGTTAAGAAGGGTCTTGGCACCAACGTGGCCATTTATTGTGAAGATGAACAGGTCACCTATCAGGAACTTCTTTTCAAAGTAAATAAATTTGGAAACGCTCTCAAGGGAATTGGTGTGGAACGCGAAAATCGGATCTTGCAGGTTGTTAGTGATTCGCCAGAGTTTATCTACTCCTTTTTTGGAGCTGTCAAAATAGGTGCTATTCCAATACCTGTCAATACTTCAATGAAACCACAAGATTACGAATACTTTCTAAATCATAGTCGTGCCAAAGTTTTACTAATCCAAGAAGAAGTCTGGAACACAATCAAGGAAGATAGAGACCGCTTTATTTTTCTAAAGAATATCATTGTGATTTCAGAGACAGGTTATAGTAATCCGGATGCTGCTGATTATTACGAGTTTATTAATTCTGCTTCATCTGAATTGGAGGTTGAACGAACCACTTCGGAAGACCCTGCTTTTTGGCTTTATAGCTCTGGAAGCACGGGTAATCCAAAGGGGGTTGTCCATATCCAGAGAAGTATGGAAGTAGCCTATAAAAACTATGCTGAAAAAATACTCCATATCAATGAGAACGACCGAACATTTTCTGCTTCCAAGTTATTTTTTGCTTATGGGATGGGGAATGGAATGTACTTCCCATTAGGGGCCGGTGCATCAACAGTATTATTGAAGGATCGCCCGACACCAGAAAATATTTTTGCAACAATTGAAAAACAGAAGCCAACTATCTTTTTTGGTGTACCTACATTATTTGGGGCTTTGATTCAATATGTTGAAAAAACGGGAGTCATTCCAGACCTCTCATCGGTAAGAATATGTGTGTCCGCAGGAGAAGCGCTGCCAGCAACTTTCATTCGAAAGTGGAAGCAGTTGTTTAATCTTGATATTTTAGATGGAATTGGTTCAACAGAAGCCTTACACATTTTTCTATCAAATACTATAGGTAATATTAAAGCTGGAAGCACTGGTAGTGTTGTCCCAGGATACAAGGTAAAAATCGTCGATGAAGAGTCGATGCCAGTTGCCGTAAATGAAATTGGTGACCTTGTCATAAAAGGTGATAGTGTCAGTATTGGATACTTTTGTAATTTGGCGGAAAATCAAAGTAAATTCCACGGAGAGTGGATGTATACAGGAGATAAATATTTTCAAGATGAAGAAGGATATTTTTGGTACTGCGGCCGATCAGATGACATGTTGAAGGTGGGGGGAATTTGGGTTTCGCCCATTGAAATAGAAACTACACTTTTCCAACATGAGAAAGTACTTGAGGTTGCAGTCGTCGGTGCTAAAAATGAAAATAATCTCGTTTACCCAAAAGCGTATATTGTTTTAAGGGATGGGGTAGAGCCTTCCGAGGACTTAAAGGCAGATCTCAAACTCTATGTAAAACAAAATCTAGCACCGTATAAATATCCCAGGGAAATCGAATTTATCTCTGAATTGCCGAAAACAACCACCGGTAAAGTACAGCGGTTTAGGTTAAAACAAGTATAAACTATTCTATATCGTTACTTAAAGGCCAGCTCTTAAACTGGCTTTTTTTAATTGGTTTGGCAGATGAAATTTTTTTGGCAACTTAGGGGTTTATAGTAATATATCCCTAAATGATGATGCGAATTTTTTTCTCTAGTAATAAAAACATGAATACTTTATTAGGAGTAATTTTTAATTTTTATGTCTATTTCTTTGAGAATTACCCTAATTTCGTATTATGAATTTTAAATTAGTGTTAAAAAAAGGTATTGTAAATAAACAAGTTAAACAATATAATAATATTAGAAATCTTCTAAATATTTAAAATAAAGGAGGCCGGACTTTTTAAATTGAAAGCGTTAACAAAAACAAGGGGGTAATTATGAAAAATTTTAAAAGAAATGGATCTATCTTAATCCTATTAGTCCTATTACTTTCAGCGTGCAGTTCAGGAGCGATTAACACATCTACATCCAAAGAGAAAACGAAAGATAAAACCAACGATAATTCCCCTATTAAAATTGGGGCATTACTACCTTCTACTGGTGTATACGCATCACTAGGTGAAAACCTATTAAATGGTATGAATCTATACTTTGAGGAACAAAATTTTGAAGTTGCTGGTAAAAAAGTTGAGATTATTCATGAAGATACAGAGGCAGATCCGCAGGTGGCGTTAAGAAAGCTTAGGAAATTAACGGACCAAGATCAAATCGACATCTTAACAGGACCAGTTAGTACAGCTGTTGCTTATGCGATCCGTGATGAAGTAGACAGCAAAAAACTTCCGTTTCTCGATGCTCATGCAGGAGGGAATGATCTAACAAGAGCCAAGCGAAGCAATTACATTTACCGGTCCTCCTTTAGTTCATGGCAAATCGGTCATTCGATGGGTGAATGGGCATATAAATACGTAGGAAAGAAAATCTATGTTACCGCTGCTGATTATGCATTTGGTCATGAAGTAGCAGAAGCATTTAAGGAAGCCTTTACAAAGGCGGGCGGGCAAATTGCTGGTGAAGTTTATCCTCCACTAGGAAATAATGACTATTCCTCCTATCTAGGGAAAATGAATACAGACGGAATTGATGGTATTTATGCCTTCTACGCTGGTAGTGATGCCGTTAGATTTGTTCAACAATATGATCAATATGGTTTAAAAGGTAAAATACCACTCATTGGATCAGGTTGGCTTACAGCCGAAGATGTCCGGCCGCAGCAAGGTAATTCACCGGATGGAATTAAGGCCTCCATTTTCTGGGACTATAGCCTAGATACGAAAGAAAATCAGGCATTTATCCATGCTTATGAGAAGAAATACAACAAACGTCCAAGTATTGAATCTGCAGAGGGATACGATGCGGCCATGATTCTGGCTGAAGCGATTAAAAAATTAGATGGTGATGTAAGTGATCCAGATAAGTTGATTGAAGCGATGTCTTCGATTGAAATTAACAGTCCAAGAGGACCAATTAAGTTTGATAAAGAAACGCATAATGTGATTCAAAATCTTTATATTGTCGAAACAGGTATTGTGAATGGAAAAACCGAGAATAAGGTAATTGATACCATTCCTCAAGTCGTTGATCCAGGAAAATAAGGTTAAATTCTCGCGTAAATGTAAATTATTCCATATGTATGGTGAAAGAGGCAGGATTTTCTTTGCCTCTTTCTTTTAAAAGTCAAGGATAAGGAGGCCAACCACTTGAGTGCTCTATTTATGCAAATGATGAATGGATTAAGCTATGGACTCTTACTTTTTATCATCACAAGCGGGATCACCATAGTATTTGGTATATTGGGTGTTTTAAATCTGGCACATGGTTCTTTGTATGTACTAGGTTCCTATGTTGGCTACTCGTTGATTATGGAGGCAGGCTTGCCATTTTGGGTGGCCTTAATGGCAGTTCCACTCTTAATCGCCATCACAGGATTAGTGTTAGAAGTGGTGATGCTCCGGCCTACATACAAGCTTGGGCACCTTTCTCAGGTGTTATTAACCTTTGGATTGGCGTACATCTTTCACGACATTTTTTCGATGATGTGGGGAAAAAATATTTTGGTTGTAAACCCACCGGATGCTCTTAATATGTCTGTGGAAATTGCAGGTAATGCCATTCCTGCTTACCGCCTCGCATTAATAGTGATTGGAATCGTGATGGCTATTTTCTTATGGTATACCCAAGAAAAAACAAAATGGGGTGCAGTGATCCGGGCAGGATTGTCTGATAAGGAAATGGTCGGAGGTTTAGGAGTTAACATTCAATTTGTCTTTACTTGCGTATTTTTCCTAGGAAGTTTAATGGCGGGTTTAGGGGGAGTACTAGGATCACCTATTTTAGGTGTATTTCCGGGAATGGAGTTTCAAATTCTTATCCTGTCTCTTGTTGTTCTTGTCGTGGGTGGACTAGGCTCCGTGATGGGAACGTTTATTGCAAGTATCCTAGTCGGATTTGTTGAAACTTTTAGCCGCTATTTCGTACCTGAACTTAGCTTAATCATTACATTTGCGCTAATGGCATTGGTACTAGTAGTTCGTCCAAAAGGTCTAACCGGCAGGAGTGTGGCGTAATGAGAAAGAGACCGATAAAAGGAACTCTATTATTTTTATTGATGGGTTTAATTCCATTCTTTTTATCCATTTATTACGTTAATATCCTAACTGAAATACTAATTCTAAGTGTGTTTGCCGTAAGCCTAAATATTCTGGTCGGGCAAACAGGAATGGTTTCATTGGGCCATGCCGCTTTCTTTGGTGCGGGTGCTTATGCAACAGGATTAGCTGCAATAAAGTTTAGCACCAACATTTTTATCACCATCGGAATTGGACTTTTGTTTGCCCTTTTGCTCGCACTGATCATTGGTTTACTTGCTACTAAAGCACATGGTTTTTATTTCTTAATGCTAACCCTTGCCTGTTCGCAAATTTTTTATTCGATAGTATATCAATGGACCACTGTTACCGGGGGTTCGAACGGTTTATCTGGTATTTCACCTTTAGATCTATTCGCTGATATACGACTTTCGAATCAAGTTTTTGTTTATTACTTTATTCTTGTTGGGATCACCATACTACTATTCTTCTTGAGCAGGTTCCTACATTCCCCGTTAGGATCTGTATTTATTGGAATTAAAGAAAATGAAGAACGGATGAAATCGATTGGCTATAATACAGCGTTATATAAAAACATTAGCTTTTTAATTGCAGGAACGATTGGTGGTTTAGCTGGAAGTTTTTATGTTATTTTCAACGGCTTCATCTCACCAACTGATGTTTATTGGACAGCATCAGGATCTGTGCTAATCATGGTTTTAATCGGTGGTGTCGGCACATTATGGGGTCCAGTCATTGGAGCTGCCTTCATCGTAATTTTAGAAACGATTATTAGTTCCTATACGGAAAATTGGATGATGATTATTGGTGCTACATTCATATTATTTGTTATTTTTGCCCCTAATGGAATTGTCGGGATATTCAATAGTGCAAAAAGAACAATATTTAAACAGCAAAGGATTGACCAAAGGGAACCAAAAATAATCCAAATTAAGCAGCAAACTAAAATGGATGGATAGGTGAATATCGATGGAGAATAAGAAAATTCTTTCGCTAAGAGGCCTTTCAAAACATTTTGGCGGAATTAAGGTAATCGAGGATGTTACATTAGAAGTTGCCACAGGAGAACGAGTGGGCCTGATTGGACCAAATGGTGCCGGTAAATCAACTTTATTTAATATGATTGCCGGGGATTTAGAGCCTTCAGGGGGAACAATTAGTTATTATGATGAGATGATTAATCGTTTGCCAAATTATAAACGGACAGAACAAGGGATTGTCCGGACATTCCAAAAGAATAATTTAATGAAGGGATTAACGGTCAAAGAAAATTTGCTGCTTGTTTTACAGCGAATAAATCAAAAACATACCCAATGGTGGAAACAACTAAATAAGAAAAATTATCCATCAATCTTTGAGAAAGTGGAAGAACTCCTTAATGAGTGGGGATTACAAGAATATAGTTATTCAAAGGTCCAAGATTTATCCTATGGGGTACAACGTCAAATTGAGATTATAATGGCCATAGCCGGGAACCCTAATTTGCTTTTATTAGATGAGCCGACTGCCGGGATGTCTCAAGTGGAGACCGACCAAATCATTGCATTAATCAATAAATTACCGTCTGAAGTAACGATTATGATGATTGAACATGATATCGAGGTTTTATTTGGTAACATGGATCGCGTGATTGTCCTGCATGCTGGGACATTAATTGCCGATGGAAGCCCTGAAGAGGTTAGGGAAAATCCACACGTAAAAGAAATCTATATGGGAAAGGAGGAACTGACCAATGCTTAGTTTAAAGGGTGTTCATAGTTATTATGGGGCCAGCCATATCCTTCATGGAGTTAACCTAGAGGTCTATAAAGGGAGTGTGGTGACACTACTTGGCAGGAATGGTATGGGGAAAACAACGACTATTCATTCGATCATAGGATTTGTCGCAAAAAAAGAAGGTGAAATTGTATTAGAAGGAGAAAATGTTATCAAACTGAAAAGTCATCAAATTGCCAACAAAGGCATTGGTATTGTTCCGCAGGGAAGAAGGATTTTCACAAACTTAACGGTAAGTGAAAATTTAAGTGTCTTTGCCAATCAGCTTCATGGGAATTGGAATTTGGAACGAATTTTTGATCTATTTCCGCGTTTGAAAGAAAGAGAAAAGACGCACGCAGGGAACCTAAGTGGCGGGGAACAATCGATGCTATCTATTGGCCGGGCTTTAATGAGAAATCCAAAAATTCTTCTTCTTGATGAACCAACAGAAGGACTTTCTCCTTTAATGGTAGGAGAAGTAATGGATGTTCTCGTTAAATTAAAGGAATCTGGTATGTCGATGCTTTTGGTGGAGCAAAACATTGCAACGGCCTTAAGTATTGCTGACGATGTCTACATTTTAAATAAGGGGGAAATCGTCTATCATGATCACCCAAATGAACTTAGGAAAAATATGAATATTGCTTACCAACATTTAGCCATCAGTTAATTCCGTATGGGGCAAAATAGGAGGCTTCCTCAAAAAGTCATTGACAAATGATCTTTTGAGGAAGCCTTTTAAATTTTGTCTGAACTTTTTAGGCTGTTGGCCAAGGGTTTAGTACTTTTTTCTTAGACTTTTTCCATTTGAACGACATGATTAAGGTAATCGCTCCAATAATCACAAGAAAGGCTAAGCTTATAAAAAAGCCGGGTCTGCTTGTTTTGTGAAAAAGTGTTCCACTGACAGCAATTAAAATAAATAGGGCACCAATTGAATACATTATTTTTTCCTTTAGCTTTAACTCTAAGATTTTTCTTGAGGATGCAAGGATAAAGAGCCAATTATAAAGTAGCATTAATGCTGCTCCTGTTGTCACCCACTCATAAATTTGATCTGGCAGTACCAGCGCGGATACAATCGAAGCAGTAATTCCAAGCATTGTAACTAGCAGTGCAGGGAGGGGCACCTTTAATTTCCCCTGTTTTGAAAAACTTTCAGGTGCATCGCCTTCTTCTCCAAGGGTAACAAGAACGCTTGTAACGCCATAAAGAGAAGCTGTCATTGTCGAAAACCCTGCTATAATTAATGCTGCATTAAATAAATGCGGAACAAAAGTTAGATGGTAAGCATCTAAGGCAACCACAAATGTACTTTCCTTTGTATTAAATTGATTCCATGAAACGATGATGACCGCTAGGCCGATCGAAATAACATAAATAACCATCAGCGTAAACAACATCACTTTTCCTGCTTTTGGAGCCTCTTTTGGATCTTTTAAATTTGTTGCCATTAAACCTAAGATTTCTATTCCCCCAAAGGCATAGAAAGCAAATATTACAGCCGACCACAAACCTTTAAAGCCATGTGGAAGGATTTCGCTTTTACTATTCGGGTACTGAATCGGGCGATCCCCATTAATGACCCCAAAAATGGCTAGCAAAGCTATAACGATAAACATTAGTATTGCTGAGATTTTTAAGATGGCAAGAATATTTTCAAGCTTGTTTAAAACTTTTACCCCGATTAATATAACGACTAATCCTAGAACAGCATAGATTGTGGCGAAAATCCATAAAGGTATTTTTGGAAGCCAAAAACGAGAAAAAATGGAGAGGGCCGTCATTTGGCTTCCCATGATTAGCACCTCTGAGGACCAGTAAACCCAGCCGCTGCTAAATCCTGCCCATCTTCCATAGGCTTTCTTGGCATACGACCTAAAACCGCCCTTAAGAGGCTCTTGGGAAGTCATCTTTGACAAAGAATCATAGACAAAATAGGTTCCAAGGGCAGCGATCATAAACGCAACTAAAATAGAGGGGCCAGTCATCTTAATTGCTAAACCAGAGCCAAGGAAAAAACCTGTCCCAATTGTACAACCCACACCAAATAAAGAAAGCTGCCACCATTTCATATCGTTTTTTTCGCCCGCACCGGCTTTAGATTTACTCATTGAAATTCTCCTTTTATCTAAATATCCCGTCCGGTTGCTCCTGGCGATTTGTCGGTATTATCTTGATTATTATATTCTGGATCATTAAGGCCTGGCTTTTGCGTTTTGTTACCGCCTAAATAGACTGTTTGATGTTCCTTTTGTTCTTGTCTGAATTTATCAAAGTTTTCATTAACCACATAATCTCCTCATTTCTCCATAATTGATATTTCTTAAGATACTCGCATGTTCAATTCTTATTCAGTTAATAATCGATGCATTAGTTAGGTTTTTGATGGAATTAAATTTTCATTACATAATCAACCACGAAAAAAATGAAAATATAGGAGAACAATAAAAATAAAAAACATAAATGGTGAAATAGATCGAGTAATAAATAATTGCGTTTTTCATTGAAAGGGGTTTTCACATGTTATCGACACAGCAGTTAGCTGAGTTACGGTTACAGTTGTTACAGGAAAAGAGTGAAGTGGAAGGGCATTTAGAACAAAATGATCATTTTGGTTTAGAAAGAGGTCATTTTCATGAGTCAATGGGAGAGTTATCCAGCATTGATAACCATCCAGCCGATGAAGGAACCGAATTATATGAACGGGAGAAAGATATTGCTTTAAATGAACATTATCAATTTGAACTAAGGAATATAAATCATGCATTAGAAGCGATGGAAAATGGAACCTATGGAAACTGTGAGGTATGCGGAAAAGAAATACCGTTAGAACGTTTAGAGGCCTTGCCCAATACGACCTATTGTATCGAGCACAGCCCCGATCAGGTTACCTCACACAAACGACCTGTTGAAGAAGGCGTTTTGATGCCGCCATTTGGTAAGTTTGATATGGATGAAAAGGACGAAAATGTTGCATATGATGCCGAAGATTCTTGGCAGACGGTTGCAGCATGGGGAACATCCGAAACTCCATCTGATTTAGCCTTCCCACAGGATAGTTATAGTGATATCTATTCTGAAGCAGACGAAAACATTGGCTATGTCGAGGACTATGAAAATTTCGTTGGAAATGACATGTATGGTAATGAAATCAAGGTTTATCCAAACCCTCAGCATGAAAAATATGAAGATGCCCTTGATGAGGAAGGAATCATGACAAGCTTTGGGGATTTACCTGCATTTGAACACGACCCTTACGTTGATCATGATGATAAATGATGGATAAAAAAAGAAAACAGCTTTCAAGCGAGAGCTGTTTTCTCTAATTTTATTGTTTATCATAGCCTTTTTGTGGAATGGGGATATCCTTACCATTTACATCATCAATCACTGCGCCAATTTCACCTTCAGTATACGTGTCACTAGCTTGTTCATGTGTAGTGGCAAGCCCGGCAGAAAGGTCATCCGATTCTTGATAATAACTTGGATGATAGAAACTACCTGCCAATTCTTTCTTTGGATTAGCTTTCTGATTCTTATTGTCCATCTTAATTCCTCCCTTTTCGTGTTTGATACAAGGGTATTTTTTTCTTTTTTTGACAGGATTACTCCCAATAAAAAATAAATCTCAACTGGAGGTTACATTATGAACGAAAAAAATGAATTCCCATCTCGGGAAAAGTTAGACGAAGCTTTTCATTTTCTGCATGACCAAATCAATAAAATTTCTGTTGTTGAAGAGATTGAAATGGTCAAAGAGGAAAGTCAAGGTGAAGAAGGATTATGATTTTGCATATGCCCAACATAGCTTGAAGCAGGCAAGACTTTTTCTCTAGACCCATCTAGGTTACGTTTGCTATGATTTCTAGAGGTAATTTTAAAGGTGGTTTACTTATGGAGATGAGAGAAACTCTGGCTAAAAAAGTAGCCTGGATCAGTGTAATCAGTAACATTATTCTTACTTTAGGAAAAATAGTCATTGGTTGGTATGGTCATAGTGACGCGGTCTTTGCAGATGGAATCCACTCAGCCGCAGATGTCTTTGCATCTGTCATTGTGCTGTTAGTGATTAAAATTGCTAATAAGCCTGCTGATAATGAACATCCTTATGGACATGGGAAGGCCGAAGTCATTGTTTCAGGCATAATTGGTATATTGCTTTTTCTCGTCGCCATTTATGTGGTTTACGAAGGCATCAGCGGTTTCTTTCATGAAGTGGAATCACCCAGCTTACTGGCGATGTGGGTTGCCCTATTTTCATATGTAACCAAGGTTATTTTATACCGCAGTTCATTAAAGGTTGCGAAACAGAATAAGAGTAAAGCCATTGAGGCAATCGCCTTTGACCATAAAGCAGATATTGTCGCATCAATAGCTGCTGCAATCGGGGTTCTCCTTTCCATCGCAGGGAACCGATTCGATATCCATTTTTTACTATACGGGGATAAGGCAGCCAGTATTTTTGTCGCTTACTTAATTTTTAAAATAGCAAAGGAAATGTTAACAGAGGCATTTGACATCTTACTCGAACGTAATATTAATACAGAGACACTGCAGGAATACATCGCTGTTGTTAACGAGTTCCAAGAGGTAAAACGAATTGACCGGATTAGAGCAAGAGAACTGGGTCATTATGTATTGGTGGATTTACGTATATCAATCGATCACTATAAAACGATCAAGCAAGGGCATGACCTCGCAAAATTAATTAAACAAAAATTAATGGATAAATTTGATAATATTCAGGAAGTTTTAATTCATTTAAACCCTTATTTTGAGCAAGATGAATAATTCCAAAAAAACTCCTTTGTACTTTCGATGATTAGGGTTTATGATAGGAAAGGATATATAAAAGGTTAGAGGGAGTTGATATTTTTGAGTTATTCCGTAGACCCGGACCCAAGTAGGCGAGGGGAAGTCAATGTTATCTTTGAATGGATTGAATTGAATATCAAGAATATCAACTCTAGAAAAGGTTGTTGGCTTCCTCAAACAAAATGAGTGAGGAGGTTAAGTCATGCTGGAAATTTTTAAAAGCACTGAGACAAAAGTTTTAGAACAGGTAGATGTAATCTCAAAAGGCTGCTGGGTCAATATGTATGCCCCAACACAAGAAGAAATTAATAAGGTATCAATGGATGCTCAAGTGGATGTTGATATCATCAAAGACGCCCTGGATGATGAAGAACGCCCGAGGATTGAACGTGATGATGGCCGGGTCTATATCATTGTCGATTTTCCCTACATTGTTCATGATGAAGATGGTTTTGCTGGTTATGAAACCATTCCAATCGGTATAATTCTTACGGACGAATGTATCATTACCGTTTCCTTAAAAGATACACCGATTTTAGAGGAATTTCGGAAGAATAGAGTGAAAGAGTTTTTTACGTTTAAAAAAACACGCTTTGCATTGCAAATTCTGTTTGTCATCTCTTCTTATTATCTTCGGTACTTAAAGCAAATTAACAAGAAAACAAATGAAATTGAACGCGTTGTTCATCAATCGTTGAAAAATAAAGAGCTATTTGCCTTTCTGGCTTTAGAGAAAAGTTTGGTTTATTTTACGACTTCGTTAAAGTCAAATAAGGTTGTCCTCGATAAAATTTTGCGCTTTAACTATTTAAAAATGTATGAAGAAGACAAGGACTTATTAGAAGATGTTATTATTGAAAAAACACAGGCGATTGAAATGGCTGAAACCTATCGCTCGATCTTAACAGGTATGATGAATGCCTTTGCATCGATTATCTCGAATAACTTAAACATTGTAATGAAATTCTTAACTTCCATTACAATTATTTTATCCTTCCCAACGATGGTAGCGAGCTTTTATGGGATGAACGTTGATATCCCTTTCCAGCATTCTACTCATTCCTATGCAATACCACTAGTAATCTCTGCTTTTTTAACAAGTTTAACAGCCTTCGTTTTTTGGAAAAAGAAATATTTTTAGATTTACCAGTCCTTCGGAGGGCTGGTTTTTTTGTATATTATAAAAATTTTCCCAAGTTTTAAGTGGTACTAAAATTTTTATTTTTTTAATAATCTGAAAAGTATCTGTATGAAATACTCATATTGTTGTAAAATAGTTAAAAAAAGGAAAGGTGCGCTGGGTGGCATTATGGAATTTGGAGCCCTGATTAAATTCTATCGAACTCAAAGAGGAATGACACAAGCAGAGCTTTCCAAAGGGATTTGCTCTGTCCCGCATTTAAGTAAAATTGAGAACAATTCAAAAGAAGCAAACGAAGAAACAATTGCCCTGTTACTCAAGCGGCTAAACATAAGCCTAGAAGAGATGGAGGAAAAAGAAGAAGAAATAAAGATCTTACTAAGAAGGCTAGACGGTAAGATTAATTTTTATCTAAGGGATGAAATAGAAGAAAATTATCAGAAACTAGTGAAAATAGAACACCTCATCCCATTCTCCAAATATATGTATATCTACGAGCTATATAAATTTAGATATCTTATATTTAAGGGACTTGTTGAAGATGCAGAGCATCAAAGAGCTCTTTTATATAAGCAAAAGAAAAATTTTTCGCAACATGAAGATTATTTATTTCGATACTATCATGCGATATTCTTAATGTGGAAGGGTCAATATCAAAATGCGGATGAAATCCTCGATGTTTTACATACAGGAAATAAAAATGAAGCATCAAGTGGGGAATTTCTCTATCATCGATCACTTGTAAAAAGCTCACTTGAGCAATCAGGACATGCTATCCATTTTGGTAAGATGGCCCTGCAAATATTCATGAATCAGCATAACTTCATCCGAATTCTCCACACACTTATGCTGCTCGGGATTAATTATACCCACTCCAATATATATGAGGAAGCACAGGAGTGTTTTCAGCACTTAATCCGTAACGCAGAATTATTAAAGAAAGATAAATTACTTCCCCAGATCTATCATAATATGGGCCATTTGCAATTTAAAATGAAGAATGCAAAGGAAGCTCTGTACTATTATCAAAAAAGTTTGGCCTTGCAGCCAAACAAAAATCAGCACTATCTGGTCACATTACATGCGATTGGGGAGCTGCACCATTCACTTAACTCCATTGAAAAAGCAAAAGTCTGCTTCCAAGAAGTTAACTTATTGGCAAAAGAGCTGGGGGTTAAAAAATATAGACTCTTGGCGGACTTTTATCTCCTCCATATGGCCTCTCCAGCAAAAGCGTTTAAATATTTGGAATCTAAGGTAATTCCCTATTTTGAAGAGGAAAATGAACATAGTGATGACCTAACCTGTTTTTATAAAATGCTTGCAGATTATTACAATCAAAAGGGTCTGGTTGTTGATGCAGTTACTTATTTAAATAAAATAACTTAAATCGGAGGAGGCATTTATATGAAAAAGTTTGTTGTCATAATGTTTTCAATCTCACTGATTACTCTTTTTACTTCAACTAAGGATGTGAAAGTGTCAACGTCAAGCAGTGACGTGGCCTATTCAACTGGTGGACCTGCATATCATCCCATTCAACCGCCAATTGGCTGATCGTTATCAAAAATCCCTGAACTGATCAGGGATTTTTTTTTGATATTTGAATGTTAATTAAAATTAAGGCAGACAATACTAGGAAAATATTATTATGAAAGAGGTGATAAAAATGAAAAAAGAAAAATCCCCGAGTGAGAAAAATGAAAGTAAATCAGTCGACGAACTTTACGGACTTGAGCCGAAAATGAGTTTACAGTCAGTTAATTTCGCTCCAAGTGAAAATACACTCTTAAATGATCATTTTGAAGGGGAAGATAAACAGTGTGATTAACGATGTCACCTTTTTATCTATTTTTAGCTGATTAGGAATGAAACGAGCTTGAATTAGGGTATGCTATTGACATGTGTTTTTTATTACGGAAAGAACGAAGGAGGAAAACATGAAATCATTTGTTGTCGGATTCCATCAAGAAGATAATGTAGATAGCATGCAGATTCAAAAGCTTAGTCAAGAAGATTTTACGAAAGCCACGGAAGGTGGAACAAGGCATTTATTTGAGCTCGACACAAACATTGGTCTATTTGTGTTTTTTGATGCAGAAGATGAGGACGGGGACCTCTCTTATATGGTATTGCACTATGAGGAAGACAAAGAAGACCCAGTTGGCTGCTATTCCTTCCAATTGAAGGACTTTTACGAATTTATGGCGCTATTCTTAAATGACATGGAGTTTAATGAGGAACCAGACGATGAGGACGAGGAAGAATATGGCCCGATCCATCATCTAGCCCATCTTCTCTTCCATGTAGTCGAAGAGGGCAAGGATCTCGAGGTATAACGAGGGGGCATTTTTTGAAAAAAATGCTTGCTTTCCTCAATATTATGGTAGAGGACACCTAATTTAGGTGTCTTTTATTGGTTTTAATCGATATTTTTCTTTAATGGGGTAATTCAAGTAGTGCATTTTTGATTTATGGGCGAATTTCTGCGTTCAATGGGCGAATCTACAGATTTAATGAGCGAATTTAGGCGTTTAATGGGCGAATTTCGCAACTTTATGAGCGAATCATTTTTACCCTGTTAATAAATTTGAAATTAAAACTCACCAGGGGAAGCTCTTTGGAGCATAGGACCAGGATCTGTACTTTCCAAGGCATTGCAGATTACAAGATAGCAGTATTCTTTTTGCTACATCCCGTGATTTTAAGTGAGCAAATTCCCGAAACTGCTTATTTGTTATCGTCGGACCAAACAGCAGAAAATAATCCTTCAATGCGTTAATATGTGCATCCTTTGAAAAAGTATCGCAGGCAGGACAGTACCATTTTTGGTTCTTACGGACAAGGGAATGATTAGAGAGGGTAGGACAGTGGACACCCGTTAACAGGTCACATTTCTGAATACCATATTTATTCAATACATAGCTTGTTGGAATGGTATTCTTTTTCACGAGGAGACGGCAAAGCTTACGGAGGTCTTTAGCGGTCAATAACGGTTTCGGATATTGTTTCTCTAAAAGGGTAATTTTGTTTAAGAAGACGTCGGCCTTACATACTCGAGGTTTAACTTTGTGGGCATTTTTTCCTGTAACAGCATATGTAGTATAGCTATTACTAATCACCACTAAATATTCAACTGGAACTGGAGGGAAATGATGTTCAGCAAGAAGTTTCTGTAAGTATTTTTGATGTCTTTCTCCCTGAGCAATCGGATAACCGTATCCTTTTTCAATACCATTGTTGATTTGAATAAACTGTTCATTTTCAGTATCAAATATTAATTTTCCGGCCATGTTTTTCACATCGATTGCTAGGGCGAATTCAGGTGTTAGAAGTAGGGTATCAATTTGGCAGTTGTAGTCACCATCAGGTAGGTTTAAATCGTGGAGGATCATATATTTCTGCTGTGGAAGGTCACGATAATAGTAATCGAGCGATTTCTCACCAAGGAAGCCGGCCTGCCTCCTTCCAAGCTCTTCTAAAATTTGTTGGTACTTTTGGTGACTGTAGGGGAGCCGCCGCAGTAAAGCTTCTAATATAAGCATAATTAATGGTTTTGTCCGTTCTTTTATTATCAAAATTAACACTCCTCTCAATTTATGAATGAATTCTAGTAGAAGTATAGAAATTCCTGCCGAATTTTATCAATTTTTGTAAAATATTTTTCCGGATATATTTCAATGGACGAATTTCGGTATTCAATGAGCGAATCCTGGTATTTAATGGGCGAATCTACAGATTTAATGAGCGAATTTCGATGTTTAATGGGCGAATCGCGGTATTCAATGAGCGAATCCCTTTTTTGCACATATCAATCCTTAAATTTGATATAACCTCTTAATAACGATACCATTATCATGATTTACAAAGGGAGGATACAAAGCATGAGTGAAATTTTCCAAAGGGGTATTGACCGTGTTTGGACGGTACAGCATCACCAGAATAGTCCGATACATACAGCGGGAATGGTTTTGGATCCAAATCAAATGAAGGAGTCAGATCCATTTCTATTTCTTGCAGAAGATTTTTTTAAAAAAGGTACCTTTGATTTCCACCCGCATCGTGGGATTGAAACAGTGACTTATGTGATTGAGGGAAAACTTGAGCATCAGGATAATAAAGCGGGACGGGGGGAGCTTGAGCCTGGTGATGTCCAGTGGATGACAGCCGGAAAAGGCGTGATCCATATCGAAGACCCGGCTGAAGGAGAGACCGTTCATTCCTTGCAGCTATGGGTGAACCTGCCGCGTGAGCACAAAATGGCAGAACCGCGTTATCAAAATCTCCGTGCCAAAGACATGCCAGTGCGCGAAGAGGATGGGGTATTAATCAGAATCTTTTCCGGTTCATCAGGCGGCATTCAATCGACAACGAAAAATTATGTTCCGGTGACAATGATTGAAATCAACTTACAACCAGGAGCAACCGTTACCCAGGATCTTCCGGGAGACTACAATGGCTTCATGTATGTTTTAGAAGGAAAAGGTCAGTTTGGAAAAAGTAAGACAGAGGCCGAAAAGGGCCATGTGCTTCTGCTAGGTAAAGGCGAGGCGGGACAAACCAGTGAAGTTACTATTACCGCCAGGGAATCTCTTCGCTTGTTGTTATATGCAGGAAAACCACTGAATGAGCCAATCGTTGCGAGGGGACCTTTTGTCATGAACACCGAAGAAGAAATCCGCCAGGCCTATCGCGATTATATGGACGGGAAGTTTGCAGAATAAGATAACAAAAATAAGCACTTGGGATAAAACGCCCAAGTGCTTAACTATTATCCTTTTACCTGTTTCTTACTGACTTCTACCCGGGCATTGCCCATGAAAAAGATTGTAATCGCCGCAATCGCAATGGGAATCAATGTTAGTAAAAAGGTATGTGTAATTGAATCAGACATCGCATGAACAATTTTATCTAAAATTAAATCTGGAATTTTTGAGCGTTCACTCGCTTGGAAAATTTGGCGGGGATCGCCCATTTTAAAATCTCCTGCACCCTCCATGCCTTTAAACGCATCTTTCAATTTATCCGTAAACAAATTGTTTTGCAGGCTTCCAAAGATTGTTACCCCAAGTGTCATTCCAAATGACCGTAAAAATGAGTTTGTTGAGTTGGCTGTCCCGCGGTATTGCGGTTCCAAATTGTGCATGGAAGCAGTTGGTAATAAAGAAAAGGAAAAACCAACCCCGAAACCAACCAAAATCATATAAATCGTCAGCAAGGAACGTGCTGTATCGACAGTCAAGGTACCCAGGAAATACATGCCAAGAACGTATGAAATAATCGAAACAATCATCAAATTGCGGTAGGAGGTTTTCGTCAAGAAAATACCGCCCACCGAACTCCCTGCAACAGACCCGAGCATCATTGGTGTTAAAATCAATCCAGCATTCTTAGCCGACCCACCATAAACCGCTTGAACGAAGATCGGTATAAACACGGTTAAAATAATAAACGTACCGCCGTATAAAAAGGACAAGATTTGCGAGGTGGCAAATAAGCGCCTTTTGAAGAGCCAAAGCGGTAAAATCGGTTCAGCAGCCTTTATTTCAGCAATGAAAAAGGCTACAAAAAAGACGAAGAAGCTGGCAAACAATGCGATGATTGGAGTAGAATCCCAAGCATATTCTTTCCCGCCTAGCTCAAGGGCAAACATTAAGCTCACCACCGAAATGACCAGTGTTATCGCCCCAAGCCAATCAACCCTTTGCTTGGAATGCTGTAATGATTCATGATAATAACGAACAATTAAGTAAATCGATACAATTCCAATTGGTACATTCACATAGAAAACCCAGTGCCAACTAATATAATCAGTTATGTAGGCCCCAAGTAACGGCCCTAAGACGCTGGATGCTCCGAAAACTGCCCCCAACAAACCGGTCATTTTCCCGCGGTTTTCAGGTGGGAAAATATCAAAAACTATCGTAAAAGCAATCGGCATCAGGGCTCCGCCGCCGATCCCCTGAATGGCACGGAAAATACTTAATTGAACGATGCTCTGGGCAATACCGCATAATGCCGAGCCAATCAGAAAGACGATGAGTCCAAAAATAAAAAAGCGTTTCCGTCCGTACATATCGGAAAGCTTACCGAAAATCGGCATTCCTGCCATTACTGCTACCATATAGGCAGAGGTGACCCAAATAAATTTATCAAAGCCGCCGAGGTCTGCTACAATGGTAGCCATCGCAGTAGCTACGATCGTATTGTCCATAGCTGCCATTAATATCGCTAACAGTAAACCAGCAACGACGGGTTTAAGATTCGTATCTTTTTTAATCATAAAATTTCCCCTTACTCTAGAAAATGATAAGTAATGAAACCGCTCCTTGTATGTATTTTAAAATATTTAGTAAGATTACCAAAGCTAATGATAATCAAGTTAAACCAATTTTAAAAGGAAGGGTTTAGACTGTCAATTTTTATGTGAAAAGCATCTTGTACTCACAATGAAGAAAAGGGACTCAGCTGAGTCCCTTTTCTTAAATTTAACTTACCTTTGGAAAAACTCGACTTTTTCACCATCGGGTCCTTGCACAAAGAAATTACGATATCCGTTCGGAAGTGTCACGATTTCATCACTAATGAAAACTACGTTGACACCTTTTAAACGCTTGAATTCATCTTCTATATCGTCCACCAAAAAGGCAACGTGATTAACTTTCCCTTCAGTTGGAAGGTCGGGATTACCACCAAATACTAATTCTAATTCTGTTTCGTCTGTACCATTGAATCCAAGGAAGGCTAAAGTTATTGAACCGTTGGCAATCGTAAACTGGTCTTTTAGCTCCATCCCAACCACTTTTTGATAAAAAATAAGTGAGGCCTCAAGGTTGCTTACCATCACACCGACATGGTCCATTTTCTTTCCTGCCATCTGGCTTCCCCCTTTATGTAACCCTTTTTTAAGCTTTTAAAACATCATGGTCAACATAACGTTCACCGTTTATTTCACTAATAACATTAATCGCCACCTTGGCACCGTCGCCAGCAGTAATAATGGTATGCATACTCACACCGGCAACTGTTCCTGCTGCCCAAATGCCGTCAATATTTGTTTTTCCAGCAGCATCTACGTCAAAAATAGTCTTGATTCTTGGCTCTGTACCTGGCTTTGTTTGTAAACCCGCTGTTTCAGCTAGATCAACAGACATGCCAGTGGCAAGAACAACATGTTTAGCCTCATATTCCCCTTGATTGGTTTCAACTTTAAAACCGCTTTCAGTTTTACTGATATTTGAAACCGTAGCTTGGACAATTTCTGCACCGAATTTGCTGGCTTGTTTCTTACCAGTTTCAACTAGGTCAGGTCCAGTAATTTCTGCAACACCATAATGGTTCTCAATCCAAGCACGCTTGGTCACACTTTTATCATTATCAATAACCAATGTTTTCTTACCAGCTTTAGCTGTAAATAGGGCTGCACTTGCTCCTGTAGGCCCAGCACCAACAATTAGAACGTCAATCACATCAATAACCTCCATTTTTTTAAAAAATTAAAGCTAGATTAAGCTTAGCGTAAATAGAAACTTATGTAAAATCAACTGCCCATCCTAGAAAATATTTCTTAATGGAGACCATCAAAAAACGTTTAGTGCTGGCAGCAAAATAAAAAGAACCATCATTTCCTGCTTCGGATTGATGGTTCTTGTAGTTAAATTATCCATTTTTAAAAGTGGTTAGCATTCATTAAGAGTTAACGTTATTTAACTCTGTTTTATGTTCCTTAAACGATGCTTGTTTTCGCGTATAAAGAAAGTAATAAAGAACAATACCCAAAAGAATGTAGAATGAACATAAGAAATAAAGCGAGCTATAATCCATTTTTGCGGCGGCTAAGCCTAGAAGAAACGAGCCTAATGCAATCCCAATATCATAGATTGATAGGAAAGTAGCTGTAGCTAATCCTCGTTTTCTAGGTGCTGCATCTTGAATGGCGATGGTTTGGAAGGTTGGAAAAAGTGTTCCCCAGCCTAAACCAATCATTCCTGCTGAAAGGAGAAAGCTGACCGCGCTGCCGCTTTGACTTAAAATAAACATCCCAATGGCAAACAAAGCGATGGATGGATAGACAATCACATTGGGACCATGCTGGTCTAACCATTTTCCAGTAAAAGGTCTTGAAATCAATAAAACAATCGCATAGACGACAAAGAAAAGACTAGAAATCTCGGTAAGGTGTATTTCAGTGGCAAATACAGATACGAAAGAAAGAAGCGCTGAATAAACGATGGCAAGAAAGCAGCCGACGATTGCGATAGGAATGGCGGAAACTTCGAAAAAGTTTCGAAATGAAAACGCAGAATGGACGGCCATGTGGTCTGCTTGCCCCATTTCTTTAACCTTTACGCTTAAACCTGTAATCAGGGCCCCAATCGCGACAATGACACTGACGATAAACAGGGTTTTTGCTCCCCATTGCTGAATGGCCGTTAAGCCGATAAATGGCCCTAGCACCATCGCCATATTCGTCGACATAATAAAATAGCCCATGCCTTCACCACGGCGTGAAGTCGGAATGAGATCCGCCACGATTGCCCCTGCAGCGGTTGTTGCCATGCCAAAACCAATTCCGTGTAATAACCGAATGAAAAGAAAACCAATGATTGTTTTTGGAAAAAAGTATAACAGGGAGGCGCCTGAGAAAATTATCAGTGCGGTAAGCAGCACCTTTTTGTGACCAGCTTTTTCAAGCCATTGACCAGCCAGAGGACGGGAGATAATCGCTGAAAATAAAAAGACCGTTGTCATCAATCCCGCTTCTGATGCATTGCTATGGAACTCCTGTATCGCATATATAGGAAGTGTGACGAGTAAAACATAAAAGGTTAAAAATAGAAAGAAGTTACTTAAAGAAGTACTTATAAAACCTTTCGTCCATAATTTAGGCTTATTCATATGATCCGCTCCTTTTATAAAAGCTGTTGCAACCAGCTTTTTTGCAAATTTAAAAGCTCTTCTTGTGATGTTTCTGGGAAATGCTTCAATATTGACTGATTCGTTTCAAAGACTCTTCTTTCCCATTCGGGGAACATCTTTAACGCCACATCTGTTAATTGAATCAGTTTCTCTCGTTTGTCTTTACCGGGGACCTGACGTACGTATCCTTGCTTAACAAGCCGTTGAATGGTACGGGTCATTGGAGGTGCCTCAACAAATAAGTAATCACAAAGTTCTTTTTGGCTTAAAGAGCCTTTGGTTTTTAAAACAAAAATGACAGACCATTGTGACCCGTATAACCCTAATGGTTTTAATGCTTCATTGAGTGTATTGGTAAGATGGCGTGATAGCTGATGCAGCGTATGGAATAATTCATGGCTATTCATTTATGTAGGTCACCTCAAAAATTACTAATTAGTTACCTAGGTAACTATAGTAGATTTGTTGGAAAATGTCAAGGGAGGCTCACAGATTTAAGGCTGTAAATCCGGTTCGCGGAATTAAATACAAAGTTGGCGGAATCATGTTTTGGTTTGGCGGAATTCCACACAACATTGGCGGAATTCAATCCACTTTTGTCGGAATAACGACAAGAGGTGCTCACGGAAAAAGAAAAATTCCGCGGAATGACGAACTTATTCCGCGGAATCTCATATAAAAACCTTATCTTAACACATTAAAATACCTAGCTTCTGGATGGGCAAATACCATCGCCGAAACAGACGCTTCCGGTTCCATCATACAGCCTTCTGTTAGTTGAATTCCGATTTCTTCCGGTTGAATCAACTTAAACAGCTTTCTCTGATCTTCTAACTCTGGACATGCTGGATATCCAAACGAAAAACGCTGTCCCTGATAATGTGCGGCAAAACGGTCCTGCATGGTAAAATCGAGCGGATCCGGGAATCCCCAGCGATCGCGCATTTGCCGGTGAATTAATTCCGCAAAGCCTTCCGCTGTTTCCAGTGCCAATGATTGAAGAGCATGGCATTCCAAAAAGCGTCCTTCCGCTTTAAATTGATCTGCCTTTTCACGAATTCCTCTACCAGCCGTAACGGTGAAGAAGCCGACATAGTCCTTTTCACCGCTATCAACTGACTTTAGAAAATCAGCTAAGCAAAGACCTGGTGCTGATTCCTGACGTGGGAAATCGAACGTTTCCAAAATTTGATCAGGATTTTCAGGATGATAAATAATAACCTTATTCCCATCGGATTGTGCTGGGAAAAATTGATAAACAGCGGCAGGCGTAATCCAATTGTTTGCACTAGCATTTGCTAGTAATTGATCCACGACTTCTTTTACCTTAACAGCCTTTTCATCCTTCTCAGCTAGCAACTTCGCAATTTTCCCTTTTACACCGAGATGATGGCCAATCAACATTTGCATATTGATATATGGTTCGATATGAGAAAGTGAATACGATTTAAGGATATGTCGCTTTGTATCCATTGGCGTAAATACAGGAGCCTTTGTCGATACCGCTGGCTTCGGTTTTACGGCAACGGAAACAGTGGATGGGCGTTCATACTCCCTCGGCACATTTAAAGAGGCTAGCTTTTCATTTTTCTCAAGCATTAATTTCTGAACTTCCTCTTCCGAATTCAATTGATTCGCAATGGCTAAACCATTCATTGCATCCTTTGCATAAAGGACAAGGCCGTCATATTCTTTGGAAATCTTCGTATCTGTGAATTTCCGAGAAAGAGCTGCACCGCCAACGAGGATAGGTACTGCAATACCGGAATCCTTCATATCCTGAGCTGTTAACACCATTTGCTGGGCAGATTTAACCAGCAAACCCGATAAACCAACCATGTCTGGTTTTTCTCTAAGAATGGCTTGAACCAAGTCAGTTGGATTCACCTTAATCCCAAGGTCGATTACTTCATAGCCATTATTGCTGAGAATAATTTCGACGAGGTTTTTACCGATATCATGAACATCGCCTTTTACGGTAGCTAAAATGATTTTCCCTTTTGTAGCAGAAACATCGCCTTTTTCCATATGAGGTTCTAAATGCGAAACGGCTGCTTTCATTACTTCAGCACTCTGGAGCACCTCAGCAACGATGAGCTGGTTGTCGTTAAAGAGTCGGCCAACCTCTTTCATCCCATCCATTAATGGTCCATTAATAATATCAAGCGGGGCAGGATACGTTTCAAGCGCTAGATCTAGATCCGGCAGCAAGCCTTCTTTTGTACCTTCAACCACATAATAGGCGAGTCTCTCTTCTAAGGTCATATTTGGAACGGTTGTTTTCGGTTCTTTCTTTTTACCACGGTAAAATTCAGTGAATGTAGCGAGCGACTCATCTGTTGTATCAAACAAGAGGGCCTCCGCTAATTGAACTTCTTCTTTTGAAATAGATGCAAACCGTTCAAGTTTTTCTGTATTAACAATAGCATAATCAAGTCCAGCCTGGGTGCAGTGGTAAAGGAAGACAGAGTTTAGAACTTCTCTACCGACTGGAGGCAATCCGAAAGATACATTACTAATTCCAAGAATCGTTTGTACTTCCGGGAGTTGCTCCTTGATTAACCGGATGCCTTCTACTGTAGCCTTGGCGGAACCAATATATTGTTCATCACCTGTACCAACTGGAAAAACGAGCGGATCAAAAATGAGATCCTGCGGCTTCAGATGATATTTGTTCACTAATAAATCATGTGACCGTTTGGCAATTTTTAGCTTTTGTTGCGCAGTTACTCCCATGCCTTCCTCATCAATGGTGCCTACAACGACAGCAGCACCATAGCGATGGATTAATGGGACAACAGCTTCAAATCGTTCCTCACCATCTTCAAGGTTAATCGAATTGATAATCGCTTTTCCTTGTGAATATTTAAGGGCTCTCTCGATGACCTTTTCGTCGGTTGAATCGATCACAAGGGGAGCCTTTACTTTCTTGACGACTTCTTTAATGAAGTTTTCCATATCAACCATTTCTTCACGGTCAGGGTCGGCGAGGCAAAGATCAATTACATGCGCGCCGCCTTTGACTTGGGCTCGTGCAATCTCTGACGCTTCCTCAAATTTCCCTTCGGTGATTAACCGCTTGAATTTACGTGAGCCAATCACATTCGTCCGTTCGCCGACCATAATCGGTCTTAACGTTGGATCGTCATAGATGAATGGTTCAATCCCGGAAACCATATGAACTGATGAAGGCTTAAATTCTCTTGGTTGGTAGGCTTTCATCGCATCGGCAATCGCCCTAATATGGTCAGGAGTTGTTCCACAACAGCCACCAACAATATTTAGCCAGCCATGGGCGGCAAAATCAGCCAGCTTTTTAGCCAAAGTCTCAGGTGTTTCATGATAATGACCCTCTTCATCAGGCAAACCTGCATTTGGATAACAGCTGACTGCTGTCGATGCTAGATTTGCTAATGAGCGGACATGATCTTGCATGAATTCAGGACCTGTTGCGCAGTTAAGTCCAACGGCCACAGGATTCATATGTTCAACAGAGATAAAAAACGATTCGATTGACTGTCCAGCGAGTGTCGTCCCCATTGGCTCAATTGTCCCCGATATAAACAGCGGCAGTGTTTTGCCGGTTTTTTCAAACGCTCTTTCGATGCCAACATAGCCCGCTTTCACATTCAACATATCCTGACTCGTTTCAAGAAGCAGTAAATCGACACCGCCATCAATTAGGCCGATGGCTTGTTCCTCGTATGCGGCTGCAAGTGCATCAAAAGTAGTTCCACCTGTTACACTTAAGGTTTTTGTTGTTGGGCCCATTGAGCCTGCCACATAACGCGGCCACTCATCAGTTGAAACTTTGTAAGCTTCTTTCACAGCAAGAAAGGCAGCTATTTTATTAATTTCATAGGCTTTAAAACCAAGTTCATATTCATCGAGAACCAGGCTTGCCGCCCCAAATGTATTGGTTTCAATGATATCTGCCCCAGCCTCTAAGTATTCACGATGAATATTAGCGATGACAGCTGGCGCGGTTAAATTCAAGTGCTCGTTACAGCCTTCATACTGTTCACCGCCAAAATCTTCAGCGGTAAGATTTGCTTGCTGGATCATTGTCCCCATTGCCCCGTCCATGACGAGGATTCGTTTTTGGAGTTGTTCATTAAATGGTGTTTTCGGCATAGTTGCTCCCCCTCATTTCACTAGCCCGCTGACGAGTATATAACGCTAATTCAGCAGTTAATTCATAACGTAAAAATGGTGTAATCAAATAAATACCGTTAAATAAATCTAAGGCTGCATCGATTAGTGACTTAGTAATCGCAATTCCTTCTCGGGCAGCTTGAAGCGGATCATCATTCAGTTGGGCCATCCGCTGGCGGATCGTATCGGCAATCTTGATACCAGGTACCTCATTATGGAGGAACTCAGCGTTCTTGCTGCTAGTTAGTGGCATTAAGCCAATATAGATTGGTGCATCAAGATGCTTTGTATGTTCATAAACTTCGAGTAATTTTTCCTCTGAAAAAACCGGTTGGGAGATAAAGTAATCTGCCCCATAATGAACTTTTTTCTCAAGTCTCTTCACGGCCTTCTCCAGTGAGCGGACATTGGGATTAAAGGCTGCCGCAATGCTAAAGTCTGTCTTTTGCCCCAGATCTTTCCCAGAAAAAGACAATCCTTCATTCAACTGCTTAATCATTTGAATAAGTTCAAAGGAGGACACATCGTAAACAGATGATGCACCTGGAAAATCGCCAACTCTTGCAGGATCACCGGTAATGGCAAGAACATCATTCATCCCAAGTGTATGCAGACCCATTAAATGCGATTGCAAGCCGATAATATTGCGGTCACGGCACGCAATATGAATGAGTGGCCGCATTCCTAAGTCCTGTTTCACTAAATAGCCAAGCGATTCGTTGGAAATTCGGACCGTTGCTAGTGAATTATCAGCAAGGGTAATCGAATCGATTCCCGCTTCTTTTAAGGCTTTAGCTCCTTGGAAAAACTTTGTTGTATCTAGTTTTCTAGGTGGATCTAATTCAACGATAACTGATGGTCTCTCTTTCACGAGTTCCTGCAGGGGAGTAAACTCCCTTTTTGGCGCAAGAGATTCAACGATTATCTTCTTTGGCTCTAATTTTACTACTTTTTCAGTAATTGGAACACTATTCTTTAGTTCAGAAGCATATGCTCTAATATGGTCAGGAGTGGTCCCGCAGCATCCGCCAAGTAACCGTACACCTTGGTTACGGAAAGCTTTTGCTGAATTTCGGAAATAATCGGCATCTCCTTCATAATGAAACTTTCCGTCCGTATAGGCTGGAAGACTGGCATTTGGGTAAGCAGATAGAAAAGCATGTGCTGGTAATTCAATCTGTTCCAATGCTAATAGCATATGATGGGGGCCTAGACGGCAATTAAGCCCGACCACATCGGCTCCCAGGCCTTCAAGTCTTTTTAAGGCGTCATTGACAGGAGTTCGATCCTGCAAAAACCCGGGCTCTTGATGGGAGACCTGCGCGATAATGGGCAGCTTTGTTTCCTTTCTAGCAATCGTTAGAACGGTTTCAAGCTCTTCAAAATCGTAATAGGTTTCAAGCAATAAGCCATCCACTCCTTCAAGAAGGAGGCAATATAATTGTTCCCGGAAGCTTCTCTTTAATTCTTCTATAGAAATGGAATCAGGCTTAATTCCTCGATTTCCACCAATAGTTCCAAGGACGTACGTATTGTTTTGGGTAGCTGCCTTTTTAGCAATAGAGACTGCAGCACTGTTAATTTCCTTTACAGAATCCTCCAAACCATACCTCTGCAGCTTTAAATAGTTTGCCGCATAAGTATTGGTCTGAATCACGTCAGCACCTGCATCTATATAGGCATTATGGATAGTTTGGATGTGTTTGGGCTGGGAAAGATTCAGTTCCTCCAAACAACTATCCTTTCCATAGGAATACAATTGAGTGCCCATGGCTCCATCGGCAATTAAGATTTGATTTTTTAATTTATCTAAAAAGCTCATGATGATTCTCCTTGATGTAATACCAAATGTTTATCGCGAACTTGCTCAAGTGCCTGTGAAAAATCCTTAATCAAATCATCAGGATTTTCAAGTCCAACTGATAAGCGAACCAGACTATTTGTAATCCCGCGCTTCTCTCGCTCTTCTTGAGGCATGGCTGCATGGGACATTTTTGCTGGATAGGAAAGAATCGATTCTACCGCTCCGAGACTGACAGCAAATACAGGTATTTTTACATTGGCAAGAAAGGTGCGAAGTGCATCTTCATTAGCCAATTCAAACGATAAGACCGCTCCTGGACCAGCTGCTTGCGCTTTCTGAATTTGATATTGTGGGTGACTTTCCAACCCTGGGTAATGAACCTTTTCAACAAGCGGATGCGCATCTAAAAATTCCGCTAGTTTAATAGCCGATTTTTGTGATTGTTCCAGTCGGACGTGCAGCGTTTTGATCCCTCTTAAAACGAGCCATGCATCTTGAACACCCAAAATTGCCCCAAACCCATTTTGCAAGAAACCTAATCTTTTCGCCAAGTTTTCGTCTTTGACGACAGCAAGTCCAGCAACAACATCACTATGGCCCGATAAAAATTTCGTCGCGCTATGGAGCACGACATCGGCACCTAACTCCAATGGCCGTTGGTGGGAGGGGGTAAGGAAGGTGTTATCGACAAATGTTAACGCGCCCGTCTCCTTAGCTAAGCTGCTAATCGCGTTAATGTCAGTCACTTTCATTAACGGATTCGAAGGTGTTTCCACATAAAACGCTTTTGTGTTTGCCTGAATGGCTTGTTTTACTTCATTTAAATTCGTCATATCGACGAAGGTATGTTCAATTCCGAGCCGCGTGAGGACCTCTGTGACCATCCGAAATGTACCGCCGTAGACATCTTCCGTAATGACAATATGATCACCTGCAGATAACAGGAGAAATGCCGTTGAAATGGCGGCCATACCAGATGCGAAGGCAAAGCCTTTTAACCCACCTTCAAGTTCAGCAATGACATCCTCAAGTGCTTCCCTTGTCGGATTTAAACTGCGGCCATAATCGTACTTGCCAAACTGATCGAAATCAGATTGGTGAAAGGTCGATGCATGCTGTATGGGTACACTAACCGCTCCTGTTGTAGGATCAATTTTGTGCTTATTATGAAGGAGCCTGGTTTCAAATGTGTATTCTTCGTGTGCCATTATGCAATCACTCCTTCTTGAACATGGGCAAAAGCTTTTTCCAAATCTTCAATTATGTCTTGTGAATCCTCAAGTCCAACGGAGAAACGCAATAAACGATTGCAGACGCCGGATTGAATTCGGATTTCTTCAGGAATATCCGCATGGGTTTGCGTTGCTGGATAAGTGATAAAGCTTTCCGTTCCACCTAAACTTTCCGCAAAGCTGATTAGATTTAAGCCTTGTAAAAATGGATTAACCCAAGCTTCATCCTTGATTCTAAAGGAAACCATTCCACCCCGTCCCGGATAGAGGACATCTGTGACAGCATCATGCAGGGAAAGAAATTCGACGATATTCTTAGCATTTTTTTCATGTCTTTCCATTCGAAGTGATAATGTTTTCATACCGCGCATTAATAACCAAGAATCGAATGGGCTTAAGACCGCTCCAGCACCGTTATGATGGAATGCCAATGCTTCACAAAGCTCTTTTCCTTTAGCGACAATAAGCCCGGCTAGAACATCATTATGGCCACCTAAGTATTTCGTCGCACTATGGATGACAATATCAGCACCAAGGGTAATCGGCTGTTGTAACAGTGGCGTATAGAAAGTGTTGTCCACAATTAGCAATAGTCCATGTTCCTTGGCAATTTTTGAAACAGCGGCAATATCTGATTCCTGCATAAGCGGATTAGTTGGTGTCTCAAGGAAGATCGCTTTTGTTTGCGGCGTAATTTTCTTTTCAATCTCTTCCGGACAACAGGTATTAACATATTGACTTTTCAAGCCCCATTTTTGATAGCCTTTTTCTAATAAACGGTAGGTACCGCCGTATAAATCCTCACTTACCAGCCATTCATCACCGGATTGAAATAAAGCAAGTATGGTTAAGATTGCTGCCATACCAGAACTGCAGGCAAATCCTTGATCGCCGTTCTCTAAATCGGCAATAGTTTTTTCAAGAAGCTGGCGCGTTGGGTTCCCTGTTCGGATATAATCGAATCCAGTTGATTGACCAATTCCCTCGTGACGAAAGGCTGTTGAGAAGTATACAGGCGGATTTACGGTTCCAGTTGTTGTTTCACTGCGATTTCCAATTTGAGCAAGTTTCGTATCAATTTTGTACATGACTACCACTCCTTGTGTTGTATAAAAATTATTAAATAAAAAAGCCTTTCTATAAGAAGAAAGGCTTTTGTAAGTACGACCAAAAAGTCATTCTTCTTATCTTGCAAATTAACGACTAATTTGCAGGACTTAGCACCTTTTCAATGGCGATCCATTGATGGTTGCTGAGGTGTCGCAGGGCCATTCCCTCAACCTCTCTTGATAAGAAAGTAATATTTAGATTATTTATAAAATTTACTACAACTTAGCGGTGGTGTCAATTTATTTTATTAAAAATGAGTTAATGGTTAAGTGTTGTTCGTAATAAAGCACTTACCAAAAGTATTAGGTGATTATCTTCGTTCTTTACAAAGAACGAAATGTTTACTATAATGATATTTAAGAGAGGAGTGAAATTTATTTTAGGAGGCCTATTATGTTAGGAGAAAAAATTCAAAAATTAAGGAAAGAGAAAAACCTTACCTTATCTCAATTAGCTGAGAAAACATCTATCTCAAAATCTTACTTAAGTCAAATCGAAAGAAATATCCAGAGTAACCCTTCAATTGAAATTTTGGGAAAAATAGCCAAAATACTAGATGTAGACATACAAACACTTTTAAGCCAAGATACCGCAAAATCTGATACACATGATAATGGTAAGGGAAATGTTAAAAATTGGAATATTTTCATAAATATTGCACTAGAATCTGGATTGATAAATGAGAAAGACTTAATTGAGTTAAGAAACGCCCTACAAAAAGTCAAAAAATAGTTATAACAATTAGACAAAATATATAGAGGTGAAAATATGAAGGTCCTTGTAACTGGTGGTTATGGCTTTATAGGTTCCTTTGTTTCTGAAAGATTTTTTAAGGAAGGTGATGAAGTCTACATTATTGATAACCTTTCTACAGGAAATAAGGATAATGTGAAGTTCAAACATAAATTTTATCAATTAAACGTAGAAGACCAAACGTGTGAGGGTGTATTCCAATCTAATAGATTTGATGTAGTTATTCATCTGGCAGCACAAGTAAATGTCGGAACATCAATGGTGAACCCATACCTAGATTCTCAATCAAACATCCTAGGATTGACAAATATACTTCAATTATCAACCAAATATGGAGTGGAAAAGGTAGTATTTGCTTCTTCAGCAGCCGTTTATGGTCTTAATGATAATATTCCATTGAAAGAAGATGCTTTATGTGATCCTCTATCATTATACGGAATCAATAAATGGGTAGGGGAACTATACTGTAAAAAGTGGACTGAAATGTTTGGGGTTGAAACACTTTGTTACCGTTTTTCGAATGTTTTTGGTCCTAAACAAGGAACGGTCGGTGAAGGTGGAGTCATTTCCATTTTTCTTAACAATGTTTTAGAGCAAGAGCCCCTGCAGGTCTTTGGTGACGGAGAGCAAACTAGGGACTTTATATATGTAGAAGATGTTGCCTATGCCATTTATCGCGGCGTCGAATATGATCTCAAAGGGGTTTATAATTTATCAACTAATACAGAGACAAGTGTGAACGATTTTATTTATACTCTCGGAAATTTGGAAGATATAAAAGAAGTAATCTATAAAGAGCCAAAGCAAGGTGATATCAAATTTTCTAGGTTGGAAAATACAAAGATTAAACAGGACCTGGAGTGGGAACCACTTCATAATTTTCAGGCTGGTTTAGAGAAAACTTATGACTGGTTTAAAAATAATCGGAGTAAAAAAAGGACAACAGCAGTCGGTCAAAATCAAAATGGATTACGAAAATCAGAACATTCCCGAGCGTAATTACCTATTTATGGGATAATATTGTTGATTTGTTCATTATAATGAACTATAATTAATTATATAAAGAATCAATTAAGGGATTGTAAGGAGAGAATTATGAGTAGAAGGAGTACAACTATATATATTTCAGCCATTATTTTTATTGTTGGCCTTCTTTTTTTATTTAAAAATGAGCATCAAGTCGCTACAAGGACTGGCACTGGCCAAAACGAATATGTGAATGTGGATGAATTTGGAGCTAACGGTGATGATTTGAAAGACGATTCACGATCCATTCAAGAAGCAATAAATTACAGTCAGGAAACAAAAATTGGAAAAGTAAAGTTACTTGGAAATAAGAGTTATATTCTAAAGAAAGGATTAGTTTTAAAAGAGGGTGTTGAATTGGAATTTGGTCAAAATACTAGGTTAATAATAGAAGGGAACTTTCAGGTAATTGATGTGAAAAAAAATGCATCAATTTCAAATGGAATTTTTGAAATAATAGATGATCACTTTGATTCAGATGTTATTTACTTAGACGGTAATCAAAAATTTTGGTCATGGGATAGAACAGAAATCAAAAATGTTACAATCGTAAACACTAGCGGTTCACATAAGGGTACTGGTCTTAATCTTTATGCTGGTGGCCCAGGTCAATTCATTTGTTTTGTTAATTTTACTGATATTAGAATTGCAGGATTTCATACCGGTGTTAAATTGGAAGCTGAAAAACCAAAGGATAGTAATAAATATAGCTTTATTAACGGCAATCGATTTATTAATCTAACCTTGGATGACTGTATAAGCTGTATTGACATTAATAGCTCGATGAGTGTTCCAAATGAAAGTTCTGGTAATGATTTTAATGGACTTCAAATTCAAGTCTCTAAATATACTAAAAAAGTAATAACAGTAAGTGGCTCTGATAATAAATTTGAAGGTTTAATATGGGACGCACATATAGTAAAGGGCAATAATCCAATAATAGAATTTTCAAAAGAGTCTATGAGAAATAGTTTATATTCGAATATAGGATCAAACTATATTAAGGATAAAGGAGTACATAATTATTATTCTACTCCAGAAGAAGACGCGATGAATTCAAAGTAGAATCCAACACTTTTTTGTTAATTTGCACCTTTGTGTTCGTTATAAAGAGTAATTAGAGGGATAAATGTATTGCTAACGATGGAGCGGGATGTTTCAGTTCTCTCATGACTGATTAAAATGGTAAAAACTGAGTAATAAATATATTAGTTTTTGGAGGTCACAATGGACGAAAGAATAGATCTAAAAAAGTTCCTTCGAATTATTAGAAAGAGAATAGTAACCATCATTCTTACAGTAATATGTGTATCTCTTTTGACTGTTGGTTTATCCCTATTTTTATTAAAGCCAACCTATGAAGCTACTGAAAATATCCTAATTGGCAAACTTACAAAGGAAGAGGGTAATTATAGTGATACACAAGAACTTAGTATGCTGCTTGCTTCAACAATTGATTTCATAAAGAGTCCAATCGTGCTAAATTCTGTTAAAAAAGAGCTTAGTATAAATGATGACGAATTAGAGAAAAAGATAGTTGTACAAAATAATAGAAATTCACAAATTATCAATGTAGTAGTAAGGGATCATGATTTGGAAAGTACTAAGAAGCTTGCACATACCATAGCTAAAACATCGGTCAATAAAATGTATGAGCTGTTTAATGTTAAGGATATAAAGCTATTAAGTGATACAGATGGAGATCCTTCGATTAAGATCGTTGGGAGTTTGTCTTTAAACGTCGCAATTGGTTCAGTGATTGGAATTTTCCTTGGAGTTGGCCTTGCAATGTTTAGAGAGTATTGGGACGATTCGATTAAAGATGTAAAAGAGATTGAAGGTATTGTAGGTTTACCAGTATTAGGACAAATAAATTTAAAAAATAGCAAAAGAAAATTTATGAATAAAAACAAAAGGAAGCAACAGTCAGCCGTCTTAAATGATAATAAGAGGGGGCAAATCAGTGTATAAGAAAAGGGATGAAACAAAAAAAATAATGCAAAGGCTTCAGCTTAATGAAGATTCAATCAGTACAGAACAAATCCGAATGATTCGTACGAATATAGATCAAGTATCTATTAGTGATTCGGTATTATTAATGGTAACATCGCCACGTAATGAGGAACAAAAATCTATTATCTCTTCTAAATTAGCAATTGCTTTTGTTGAGCAAGGAAAAAAGGTACTACTTGTTGATGCCAATTTACGGAAACCTTCATTAAACAGTTTGTTTCAGATAAAAAATGAGAGTGGATTAACAAATGTGATTTTGGATGAAGAAAACATCCAACTTTATATTAAAGAAACGTTTGTCCCAGGACTATTCGTTTTACCAACTGGTCCTATTCCTTTAAATCCTTCAGAAATATGGATAGCAAGTAAAGTAAAGGAATTTGTTAGTAACTGTGTGTCGGAGTTTGATGTGGTAATCATTGATGCCCCACCTTTTTTAATAGCATCAGATTCTCATATTCTAGCAAATCAATGTGATGGTGTTATTTTAGTGCTAAAAGAAAATAAAACGAAGAAAGAAGATGTACTTCTAACAAAAGATTACTTGGATAGAAAAAACAATAGAATTGTAGGAGTTATTTATCAAACAGGATAATTACTAGGGGGAAGACTTCTTTAATCAGGTGTTTGTTAATATAAGGTGGCTATTTTTATGGAGAAATTAAAGAAAAATTCTATTGCAAAAAATATTACTCATCTGTTTTATAGTACAGCACTATCTAGTGTATTAAATGCTACGGCACTAATCGTTTTAGCCAATTATTTAAAGTCGTATGATTATGGGATGTTTAGTGTTGTGTTAGCATTTGCAATGATTATGGGATATTTTACAGATGCTGGACTAAGTACCATTGTCTTAAGAGAAGGATCTAAAAAGGATATGGATCTATCCATCCTAATCTCTTCATATGTGAAAATGAGAATGGTTTTACTTGTAGCAACATTTATCTGTGGATTTGTCGTAATTCATATTTCAAACTCAGGGAATAAAGAGTTAATACAAACAGCGTATTATTTAATTATTCCGATGGTTTTAGGAATTGCCCTACAAAGTATCGGTACAACGTTTTTTCAAATGATTGAGAAAATGCAGTATAACGGGATGATACGAATTATTTCTTCTGTTTGTTTAGTTCTCACCCTAACAGTAGGGATTCACTTTAGCCTTAAGCCATTGATTATTACCACTTTATATGGTCTGTCTTATTTTGCCGGGGGTGTGGTTGGGGTCTATCTAGTAAGTCGAAATGTTAACATTCGATTGAAAGGTAAATTCCATAAAGGACTTTTACAAAATCTAGGGTCATTTACTTTAGGTGGATTGCTTTTTGTAATGCTTCCGCATTTAGGACCCCTAGTGCTGGAAAAGACCATAACTCTAGAAGAAGTTGCATTATTTGCAGTAGCTTATCGAATCCCCCAGGCATTACAGCAAATTCCATTTATTATTGCTGGAGCTTATTACCCTGTACTATTCAGAGCCTTTAATAATAATCTATTAGACGATCATTTAAGATACAACATAACGCTTATCAAGATCATGACATTAGTAGGAATGGCGATGACAATTCCTTTTTACTATATGTCAAATGTTGTAATAGATTTACTGTTTGGTGATAAGTGGATTCATGCATCATTTCCACTGAAAATTTTATCCTTAATGCTTACCTTACAGGCAATTAATATTGCATTAGCAGATGGTTTAACGACAAAGGGATTACAGTCTCTTCGTACCATTGTTCAATCGATTGCAGTAATTTCAGGAGTCTTTCTTTATTTGTTTTTAAGCAGGTTATTTGGTGTAACTGGAGCAGCATTCGCAGGTGTTATGATTGAAGGAATTGCCCTATTAGGATTTTGGATTTACAATCCAAATCGTTGGATTATTGCCAAAAAGGCAATATATCCATACTTATCATTTTTTATCATATGTTTAGGTGGTATTGAATTTTTTCTAGATTCCCATCCATTTTTAGCAGTTGTATTTAACTTCCTTCTATTAACCTTAGTACTTTTTATAGATAAAGAATTTAAGAACATAATTTATGAGTATATTAAAGTAAGTGGAACAAGATATAAATGGAGGACCAAGAAATCCCAGGGGGTGTAAGATGGACGATAATATATCTCCAAGTTCTCAAAAATACAGCTTCACAATCTTCTTTCTCTTTTTACTGGTAACTCTTGCAAATTACTATATTTATGTGGGGTTTGCCATAAAACCGTATTTGGTCTTTTCTATTATATATTTATTCATCCATATCGGCTCATTTTACTTCTATAGGCTTCACTTGTTTGAAGTAGCGATGTTGTTATTTTATTTGATGTATAGCTTTACTGGAGCATTTTCATTATATCCAGCCTCCAGTATTAGAATTTTCATAGGGATAGTTCTATATATTTCTTGTTATTTTATTATTAAATCCATTATTGCAAGGTCAAATAATTTGGTGATTGAAAGGGCGATTTCAGATGTAGGACTTTTTTTTAATATAGCTAGCCTAGTCCTCTATTTTATCGGATTAAAAAGTGTGGGCTTTATTTTCGAGGGCGACAGAATATATGAATTCGGAGTGATGTTAGATCGGGATTACCCCCGATTAATCGGGTTGGTACAGGATCCTAACTTTTTTGTTCTGTATAATACTCTATTTTTTTGTTATTACTTATGCAATTCTAATTCTTTAAAAAACAAAATTGGTTTAACCCTTTGTATCATTACGAATTTATTGACTTTTTCAAGAGGCGGGCTTTTAATAATGGCTTTTATCTTCTTTATTTATATTTTGAATGATAATCCATTAAAACGGTTAAAATTGCTAGTTGGTATCGTAGCTGCTTTATCGGTTAGTTTGTATATTGCAATCGTTCATTTGAAATTCGATATATATGGGATTTTAGAATCGAGAATTGAAGACATGTCCTCGGATGGTGGAAGCGGGAGGTTAGAATTGTGGGAAAGGGCCTGGGATTTTTTTGCTTCACACAAATATGTTGGAATTGGAGCATTTAACTTTCCTGCTTACAATTCATTTCAATTTGGAGATACACTTCAAGTTCATAATACATTTTTAGAGATATTATCAGAATCCGGTTTATTAGGAATTTCCTGCTTTTGTTTATTTATCATTTTAGTGTTTGTTCAATTAATACAAAGTAGGACACATAAAAATAAACCCTATCTATTCTTTACCTTTATCGGGTTTATACTTCAAATGGGTTTCCTTTCGGTGATTATTAACGATATATTTTTTTTGTATTTAGCGATATTATCTACTTATTTGCATAATGAGAAGCAGGTATTACGAACTGAAGCGAAGAAGACAGATCCTCTCCCTGTCTTAACTTCCCATAAACAAAGAATAAAGTTGAATTAAAGTTTTAAAGGAGGTGATGCAAAGCATGAACATTTTAGTCATTACGGATAAGCTGATTTTCGGCGGAGCAGAAATGTATTTTTGTAAATTGGAGAATCAATTACAGGACCCTAACATAAATTTTCACTTTGCTGCCGGTTCAGGAGAGCTGTACGAGAAAATCAAACATAAAAATAACTTTAGTGAAATAAGTAGAACTAAGCATTTGCTTAACATAAAAAAGCTGAAAGAGATATTGATTGATAAACAAATAGATCTAATTCACGCGAATAGTTTAAGGATGGTTCTGTATTGTATCTTTATTAAAAAGTTGACTAAAAAAAACTTCAAGATTGTTTATACCAAGCATAATGTAACTGTTCTTGAGGAGAAAAGTCGATTTTTGTTCTCATATTTATTAAATAAATATGTAGAAAGAATCATCACAGTAAGTGACTTTGAAAAATTTAACCTTGTGAAGGCCGGAATAAAGCCTAACAAAATTACAACAGTTTACAATGGAGTTGATTTAAAACAGTTTGTTTTCCATGGAAAAGAAAAAGGGGAATTTTTCAATGTTGGTATATTAGCAAGATTATCAGAAGAAAAAAATCATGAGCTATTTATTAATATTGCCAATCAGCTTCGGGACATTCCGAATCTCATGTTTTTTATTGCAGGAGATGGTCCAGAATACCAAAAACTAAACAACCTAATACGCTCACAAAATCTTTCTCATAAGGTAAAGATGGTGGGTATCGTTCATAATCCTGAGGAATTTATAAAAAGTATGAATCTCTTACTTTTAACGTCCTATAGAGAAGTATTTCCAATGGTTATTTTAGAAGCTATGGCAGTTGGTACCCCTATCATATCTATTAATCGAGGTGGAATTAAGGAAGCTATTATTGAAAATAAAACTGGTTTTCTCATAAATAATCATTCAGTAGATGACTTCTGTAAGAAAATTATATATATAGAATCTGAAGAACAAGTTCTGAATCAATGTATTGTAAATGCCCGTAGGAAAGTAGAAGAGGATTTTTCACTAGATCAAATGGTTAGTAATACTTTACAGGAGTACTGGAAATGTAACTAATCTTCTTACATTACAACTTGTATTAGTCATTATCCAATTAGAAAAAGGTTTTGTTGGCTTTGTTCACCCTTAAATATCGATTTCTTAAAGTAAATATAAATAAAAAGGAGAAATGAAATGAATGAAGACTATAGAGGGACTTATGTAAAAATTCTGGCTTTCGTTGATATCACGTTAGTATCTGTAGGATTTTTCATGACGAATTGGTTCTCATATTTATTTTCAATCCCTAGTAAGGGGGTGAACATCGATTACTTTTGGTTAATTGTACTTTCGGTTTCCTCACTTTTTGTTTTTTATCTTTATGGACTATATGCAGATTGGCGCAGAAAAAGTATTCAGCATTTAGTCTATTCAATTATATTATCGATGGTTGTCTTCTCAGGTTTCATCTCAATGGTTTCACTATGGACACCTTATCTATCCTTTCAGCAAAGCTTTATTTTTGAAGCATTTCTTATTCAAACGATTCTATTAATCTGTACGCGTGTATGTATTTGGTATTTAAACAAAAAAATATTTGGTAAGAAGAAAGTCTATATTATCGGTGAAGATTCAAAAACAGGACTGTATTTAGCTGACAAATTCTTAAATCATAACAAAGGGTGGTTCGAAATATCGGGATTTATTCCCCTAGCTAAAAAAAGTTTTATCCATGACTACGTAAAAAAGGGAGATCTTTTCCTTCTTAGCCCCACTATTAGCAGAGAGGATAAAGAGGAAATTGCGGGCTTATGTATCAATTACGGGAAAGAAATATTGGTGGTACCACAATTATTTGAATTGTCGATTCTGGGTGCTGGCACACAGCAAATAGATGATATGCTCGTCATTTCGATAAAACCTCCAATCTTAAGCGTAAGTCAAAAAATTTATAAACGGATGTTTGATGTGATTGTATCGTCAATTGTTATTGTAATCGCTAGTCCTTTTTTATTAATTTTATTTTTATTAATCCCACTCACCTCTAAAGGACCTGCTCTTTATAAACAAGAACGTATAGGACTAAATGGAAATCCATATTGGATTTATAAGTTTAGAAGTATGATTCAAGATGCAGAAAAGAGTACAGGACCAGTATTAGCCACAGATAGAGATCCCAGAATTACTTTAATTGGAAGGTTCATAAGGGCGGTTCGTTTGGATGAGCTTCCACAATTATTAAATGTACTAAAGGGGGAAATGAGCTTAGTAGGACCAAGACCAGAACGAGAATATTTCATTAATCAATTTAAACAAAAACTCCCTGAATATACTTATCGATTAACCGTGAAGCCAGGAATAACAGGTTTAGCACAGGTGTTAGGAAACTATACCACTCCTGTAGATGATAAATTACGTTTTGACTTACTATATGTTCGCAATTATTCGTTTTGGCTGGATTTGAAAATCCTATTGCAAACGATCAGAGTTGTTCTTCAACGTGAGCAAGCTCAAGGGGTAAAAGAAGATAATATTCTCAACCAGAAATTACTAAAAAATCTTGAACAAAACAAGGTAATTAATCATTAGAAAGTCTTACTTTTTGAGGTCTGAAGAGTCGTTTCAAAGTATACAAAGTGGAGAGAGTGGGGTAAAAAAAATGGAATACTCAACAGAAGCGGCTGTTTCAATTATCACTCCAACTTATAACGCTTCAAAATTTATTACTGAAACCATTCATTCAGTTAAAGAGCAAACCTTTACAAACTGGGAAATGATTATTGTAGATGATTGCTCGTTAGATAACACGGTTGATATTGTAAAGCAAGAAATGGTTCATGATTCTAGAATCAAGTTATTTGAACTTAAAGAAAATAGCGGACCTGCCAATGCACGAAATAGAGCAATTGCTGCTGCAAAGGGAAACTATCTTGCCTTTCTAGATAGTGATGACCTTTGGCTACCTCAAAAATTAGAGCGGCAGGTAGTGTTTATGGAAAAAAATGATCTTGCTTTTTCTTATACTGATTACAGGATTATGAATGAAAACGGTGATAAAACTGATGTCGTATTTCGGGCCCCTCCTAAGCTAGAATATAAAAGTCTATTGAAAAATACAATGATTGGGACTTTAACCGTCTTGTTGGATAAAAGAAAAGTAGGGGCAGTACAAATGCCGTTGCAAAAAGATTGTTCTGAAGATTATGGGCTTTGGCTTTCCATTCTCTCAAAAGGTATCCACGCATATGGATTGAATGAGGAGTTGGCTATTTATAGAAAATGCGTACATTCACTCTCAAGTAACAAACTAAAATCCGCTCAGAAAACATGGAATACGTATAGGAAGGTACAGAAAATCAATATCGCTGCCGCTTTATGGTATTTTGCTAATTATTCATTACACGCTTTTAAGAAACATTCAAAAACATATTAGTATTAGAATAACTGCACCGCATTGATTTTCAATAAACAGGGAGGAGTGTAATTGGCTAATGAACGAAGGAAGCTTTCGTATGTACAAATTTCAAGGGCAGTAGCAATTTTATTTGTGCTCTTAGGTCATGTAAATATTTTGTTTTATACCGATTTTAAGTACGACTGGTTTCACATGGGAGAATGGGAAAGAACTGGCGGTGTTGACTTCTTTTTTATCGTAACTGGGTTTATGATTTATTACCTTTACCATAAGAAAGCTGGTGTTCCAGGAAAGACAACTGAATTTCTCTTGAAGCGCGTAATTAGAATTTACCCGTTATATTGGATGTTTACCTTATTAGCGATTGCTGGTTCATTTATTTCCCCTTCAATGGATGGGGCATATTCTTGGGAGATTATTATTAAGTCAATGCTCATCCTACCAACAAATCCTATTCTTGCTTCAACATGGTCACTTAGTCATGTGATGTTTTTTTATATCTTATTCACGGCTTATATTTTCAAACCAGTAATCTTTAAACCAGTCATTTTATGTTGGATCGTGGCTACGATATTAATAGAGCTACATATAATTCCTTATCCAGATAATTCATTTTTTATCAGCTTTAGCAGTTTAGAAATCATATTTGGATGTCTTGTAGCACATCTGACTCTCAACTATACATTTAAATATTCATCCTTGTTGATATTGATAGGTATGTTGGGATATTTAGGTGTTTGGATCAATAATATATACAGTTTAATTGAGATGCAGGCCCCTATATTCTTTTGTCTATTTTCCATGATTATGATGCTTGGTATTTCTGAAAAAGACAAGAGAAATCGAAAAGTCCCAAAAGTGCTTTCTTTCCTAGGAGACGCTTCATATTCAATCTACATTGCCCATGGACCTTTTCTGCAATTGTATATCTTAATTTTGATGAAGTTAAATTTAATCGACTCACTAGGCTACTTTTTTTCAATGATAATCGTGATCCTATTAACAGTTATTTCATCCTCGTTGGTCTATTTAGTTATCGAAAAGCCTATGGCTAAATTTTTAAGAAAAGCGGTATTTAGGAAAAAAAGTCGTTCTATAGAAATACCTATTGTAATTGCAAAATAAAGGTATTTATCATTGTATTGTTTTAACCCTTGAAAAAGCAGTTCTTTTCCCTGATTGTTCTTTTTTAAGAACTAAATAACAATATATATTGAATGGGACTAGGGGGTAATAATGAAAAGATTGTTTGATATTTTTGCGGGTTTACTCCTATTGTGTCTCTTCAGCCCAATCATGCTTGGTGTTGCAATTGTCGTCAGAGTGAAATTAGGTTCCCCGATTCTTTTTAAACAAAAACGAGTGGGATATCATGAGCAGATTTTTACTTTATTTAAGTTTAGAACAATGACAAATGAAAAGGATGAAACTGGAAATGACTTACCGGATTCTATTCGATTAACAAAAGTTGGGCTTATGATAAGACGCTTAAGTCTGGATGAGTTACCACAATTACTAAATGTGGTGAAAGGTGACATGAGCTTGGTTGGGCCTCGTCCACTTTTAGTTCGATACTTGCCTTACTATTCTCTAGAAGAAAGAAAACGTCATTCTGTAAGGCCGGGAATTACAGGGTATGCACAAGTGGAGGGCAGGAACCAGTTAGATTGGAACAGCAGATTGGGATTAGATGTTAAATACGTAGAAAACCTGTCTTTCGGCTTGGACTTGAGGATTATTTTCAAGACAATCAGTAAAACTTTAAAACGTGACGGGATTGCTAATGTACCTGATCAACAAATGTTAGATTTTGATGTGGAACGACAGATGAAAGCTTAGTCTTCAAGAGGTGGAATAAAACTAATGAATATAAAGATTGAACCTTTACAAATTAAAGATGCTTATCTTATTCCCAAGCTGATTAAGTCCGGAATGAACAAAGACATTTTTCCACTCACTATTTTTAGTTCAGAAGGTTATGTGGCATATATAAAAAACTTGCTTGCGGTTCCCGAGAAAAATCGACGTGTGAAACTTTTTGGGGCATTTGTTGATGACCGTTTAGCCGGCTATACAGAATGGCGTATTTTTGAAGAGGATATTTTTTTAAATAATATTTATGTTTTCCCTGAATATCAAAGATTTGGCATTGGAAAATCGCTTTTAGTAAAACACGGATACCATCTATTGGATGAATATGGGAAATATAAGATGTCCTTAGATGTTTTTAATCATAACGAGGAAGCTATCAGTTGGTATGAAAAAATCGGCTTTGTTAGAAATGATTCTACATACTGGTATGTTGGGGGACAGCTTGCTTCAGCACGTTCTCACTCCACTTACGAATGTTATATAGAGAATTATCCTAATGCTGAAGCCCAGCATGATGCATATGATTTTTCTATGTTTACATGTTCAACTAGAGAGGGAGTTTATCATATTGGTAAAATTAAAAATCAATTCTATCGATTAACGGATTCTAATGCCTTGAATGATCATGATCTACTAAGCTGCCTCTTACAGCTTGACTCAAAACGGAAAATACTTTTATTGACCGGTGAAGTATTCTACAACCACTCCGAGTTCACATTGGCGTGTAAAAGCAACAGGATGAATATAGAGATTAGCTAAGTAAATATGATAAAAACGACATCTATTTTCGATTGGTTATCGTGAAAATGGGTCGAATGGAACTCTTTTAAAAGGAATTAATGGGGGTACTTAAGGTGGTTTATAAAACATTTGATTTAAGTGAAAAAGAGTTTTGGCACAAATTTTTAGAAAAGACAGAAAGTAAAGATGTATATTTTACACCGGAATATCTAGAAATTTATGAGAGAAATGGGGAGGGGAAAGCGCATCTCTTTATATATGAAAATGGAGAGAATTTTGTCTATTACCCGTTTTTATTAAGAGGGCTTAATGACTTATCCTATTCAGATGACGTCAGAAAAAAATATGGGGATTTGTATGATATAACAACTCCATACGGTTATGGAGGCCCAATTACTAATACGAAGGACGAGTCCATTAAAAAACAATTATACAGACAATTTGAGGATTCATTTAGTTCCTTTTGTTTTCAAAAAAATATTATTTCCGAGTTTGTTAGATTTCATCCATTAATTCGGAATGACTTGGATTATAAGGATATTGAGGCTACATTAAACCGTCATACCATTTACGTTGATTTATCTTTGGAGTTAGAAGAAATATGGGCTAATTTTGATAAGAAAAACAGAAATAGACTACGGAAGGCGAAAGCCAATGAATATTTCACGATGGTCCATCGCTCTCTAAGCGAATTAGAAAACTTTTTGGATCTATATTATAAAACAATGGATAAGAAAAACGCATATGATTATTACTATTTTCAGAGAGATTTTTTTGAAAATAATGTGGAACTTTTGCGGGATCATTTGGAACTAATCGAAGTCATGATGGAAGATAAAGTCGTAATGTCTTGCTTTTTTATGCACTATGGTGATTTCATCCATTATCATTTATTAGGTTCGGATGAAGAATACCTAAAGTACTCACCTAATAATTCTTTAATTCATTATGTTGTTGAATGGGCAAAGTTTAAAGGAAAGAAAGTATTACATTTAGGTGGAGGATATGCTGGAGATAACGATACATTATATCGTTTTAAAAAGCGTTTTAATAAATATGGGGATTTGCCTTTTTACATTGGAAAAAGAATCCGTAATGAGGAAATTTATCAAGAACTAGTTAATAGCCTGCCTGTTACTGAAAGTTATTTTCCTTTGTACAGACATCCGGATTTGGCTATACAAAATCTTCTTAGTAAACAATAACCTTAGCCTTTATATAGTCTAATAGAAATTACTTCATTTAGGAGTGGATGTGAGTTTATGGGGAGTAATAACAAGAGGATCTATCTTTCGTCACCACATATGACCGGCAATGAGCAGAAATACATCGATTTTTCCTTTAAAACAAATTGGATTGCTCCTTTAGGTCCTAATGTAGACAGGTTTGAACAGGATATATCCCAATATGTTGGAGCCAAAGGTGCTCTAGCGGTAAGTTCGGGTACGGCAGCCATCCATCTGGCATTAAGATTACTTGATGTGAAAACTGGTGATAAAGTTTTTTGTTCCACACTTACCTTCGTGGCGAGTGCAAATCCAATTCTTTATCAACAAGCTGAACCTGTATTTATTGATTCAGAATTTGATACATGGAATATGTCGCCTAAAGCTTTGAAAAAAGCATTCTTGGATGCGGAAGAAGAAGGAAGCCTACCCAAAGCAGTAATAGTCGTCCATCTCTATGGGCAGAATGCGAAAATGGATGAAATAGTAGAAATTTGTAATTTTTATCAGGTTCCTATTATTGAAGATGCTGCCGAATCACTTGGTGCTATCTACAAAGGGAGAAAAAGTGGAACGGTTGGGAAATTTGGTGTGTATTCCTTCAACGGAAACAAAATTATTACTACCTCGGGTGGGGGAATGTTGGTTTCAAATGACCAGGAGGCACTTGTAAAAGGGAAGTTTCTCTCTACGCAAGCAAGAGACAACAGACCATATTATCAGCACAGTGAGTTGGGCTACAATTATCGGATGAGTAATATCTTGGCGGGAATCGGAATTGCTCAACTAGCGGCTATTGAGGAAAGAGTGGAACAAAAACAAGCTATTTTTCACAGATACGTTCGCGAATTAAGTCATTTTAAGGAGTTTGTTTTTATGCCGGAATATCAAGGGACACGTCATAATCGCTGGCTAACCACTCTATTTATAGATTCAGAACAACCATTGTTTTCTCCACTTGAGTTAATTCAGGCGCTAGAAAAAGAAAATATTGAAGCAAGACCAATTTGGAAACCAATGCATTTACAACCATTATTAAATCAATTTAAATACTATCCTCATTCCAACTACTTGAGCGTCTCTGACTGTTTATTTGAAAGAGGAATTTGTTTACCTTCAGGGACAAACATGACGGAAGAAGAGCAAACAAGGGTTATTCAAACAATTGAATCATTTATCACTCATCATAGGAGAAAAAATTATATTTCCATCCAGCTCCCGAGTTAGTAGGAAAAAATCCCTTTGAAATAAGGTTTTTTCTAGTAATATAGCGAATTTCTATTATTTATCCGTTCGTTAATAAGAACGGATGATTCTTTGTAAAATTGCAGAAATCTAACTTTTGCACCTCTGTTTATATTCATCGAAAAAGTTAGCTGAATATAAGCCTTTTGAAAAGAATCGGAAAGGAATGTCTAATCATGAGTTTTCATAAACGGTTGGTTTCTTTATTAGTTGTTGATTCCTTAATAGTGTTCACATCCGTTTATATATGCAGTTTTCTTTTGTTTTCAGGATGTGTAGTCCCCACTATGCCATTGGCTCTTGTATCAACAACCTTACTTTTAAGTCATCATATATTTGCTTATAAATATAAGTTGTATAAAAGTGCTTGGGAGTATGCAAGTGTTGATGAGATGGTAACCGTTCTAAAAGCCGTAACCTTTTCAGTAATCACTGCAGCTATTATTCAATATATTATTGGTCAGCAAGTTTATTTTCGAATATTAACAACGACATGGATGATGCATTTGTTTTTAATTGGCGGGTCTCGGTTTTCTTGGCGGATTTATAAAGGTAAGCACTTGGAAGGAAACAATAAAGTTAAGAAGAGAACGCTGATTATTGGAGCTGGATCTGCTGGCATGTTTGTAGCAAGACAATTAAAGCAAAGTAACGGTGAACTAATTCCTGTCGCATTTATTGATGACGATAAACAAAAGCAACACCTTGAAATTATAGGAATACCAGTACATGGAGGCTTAAACAAACTTGATGATGCGGTCAAAGATCTAAAGATTGAAAATATCGTTATTGCAATTCCGTCCCTTAATAAAAAGGAGTTGCACGATATTTATGTGGAATGCACCAAAACCAAGATTAATACACAAATGATGCCAATGTTTGAAGATTTAGTTACTGGTAAGGTCTCTGTTAATGAAATACGCAATGTAGAACCTGGTGATCTTTTGGGCAGGGAGGCGGTTGAATTAGATACACAATCGATTGAAAAATATATTACTAACAGCGTTGTACTTGTAACTGGTGCTGGTGGATCGATTGGCTCCGAAATTTGCCGTCAAGTCTCTCAGTTTTCACCCTCAAAACTTATCCTGCTTGGCCATGGAGAGAATAGTATTTATACGATTGAAATGGAGTTAAAATCCTCTTTAAGTAATAAAATTGAAATTGTTACTGAAATTGCAGATATTACGGACCGGGATAAAATTTTCGCTATTATGAATGAATATAGGCCAAGGGTGGTATTTCATGCAGCTGCTCATAAGCATGTACCATTAATGGAGAGAAATCCAGAAGAAGCCATTAAGAATAATGTGATAGGTACAAAAAATGTAGCAGAAGCAGCAGGGGAAAATGGTGTTGAGACTTTTGTCATGATATCTACTGATAAGGCAGTAAACCCAACAAGTGTGATGGGTGCTACGAAGAGAATAGCTGAGATGATTGTTCAAGAGCTGGATCGAAAAAGCAATACGAGATTTGTGGCAGTCCGATTTGGTAATGTATTGGGAAGCAGGGGGAGTGTTATTCCCTTGTTTAAGGATCAAATCTCGAAAGGCGGTCCTGTAACAGTAACCGACCCTCAAATGACAAGATATTTTATGACCATTCCTGAAGCATCTAGACTTGTTTTACAGGCTGGAGCACTAGCACAAGGTGGGGAGATTTTTGTGCTTGATATGGGAGAGCCAGTTAAAATCGTTGATTTAGCTAAAAATTTAATTCGCTTATCCGGCTATTCAGAAGATGAGATAGAAATTTCTTATTCTGGAATAAGACCAGGTGAGAAACTATTTGAAGAAATTCTAAATAAAAATGAAGTACAGGACTATCAGGTACATCCAAAAATCTTCGTTGGTAAATCAGTGACTTTAGATGTTACGAAAATTTCAGATCTACTTGATAATTATTACCATCTAGATAGAAGGTCACTAAAGGAAATACTGTTGTTTATGACCAATCAATCTAGAGAAACTATGAAAGTAGTTGTCTAAAAAGTACAGCTAACCTGATGTCGGATGGAGAGTGGAAGGATGTTAACAAATAATAGAGAGATTCTTTTAGTCGCTCCCTTTACAATACTTCCAGGGGAAAAAGGATTTAATAGATTTACTTATATTGCAGACAAATTAAGCAGCAAGGGTCATAAGGTCACTTTACTTACGAGTAATTTTAAGCACAGTGATAAAAACTTTCGAGATAAAACTAAAATAGAAAATATCAATAGGAGTCTTACGTATAATATCGTCATGATAGATGAACTAGGGTACAAAAAGAATATTGGTATCGATCGAATTCAAAGCCATAGACATTTTTCGAAACAACTTGCGCTTTTTTTAAAAAACATTAAGCAAAAACCCGATGTGATTTATTGTGCCTATCCTATGATGGATGCTGCTTTTATTGTTGGTAGATATGCTAAGAAGTTTCAGATACCATTTGTGATGGATATTCAGGACGTATGGCCAGAAGCAATCAAAAATGCTATCCCTCTACCAGAGGTATTGGTTGATGTCATATTATATCCACTTACAGTCTATGCCAATAAAATTTATAGTTTAGCAGATTATGTTGTAGGTGTTTCTAAGAGTTATGTACAGCGAGTAAATAAAGTCAATATAAATGCCAGAAGTTACTTACCCGTCTTTATCGGAACAGACCTAGGCGTTTTTGATTCCTATAAGGAAAAGCAAGTAAAGGAAGATCCTAATGAATTTTGGATTACCTATATCGGAACTATCAGCTATAGTTATGACCTGGAGACAGTGATTCGTGCAGTTTCTATTCTAAAAAATAAAGGGATACCCAATATTGTTTTTAAAGTATTTGGGTCCGGACCATTACAACCAAAATTTGAAAATCTGGCCAATCAGCTGGGTGCACCTGTGAATTTTATGGGTCATTTAAAATATGAGGAAATGATTCCTTATTTAGTAAGTTCAGATATTGCAGCGAATGCAATCAGTAAAGGTGCTCAACAAAGTATTACGAACAAAATTGGAGATTTTTTATCAGCAGGTTTACCAGTATTAAATAGCAGCCTAAATAAGGAATTTATGGACATGGTGACGGTAGAAAATATTGGCTATAACTACAATCCAGGAGATCCTGTGAAATTAGCCGCCCTAATTGAACAGCTTTATAATAATAAAGGTTTACGTGCGGCATATGGGGAAAATGCAAGGAGATTGGCGGAAGAAAAATTTGATAGAAGACATTCTTATGGAGAAATTTATGACCTTATTGAACACGCAACTGTTTAAAGACAAACCTTTATGTTAAAGAACTCTTAATGCGATGAAAAAATAATTCCCTTTATTATCTATTTGGAAGATAAAAAGATTATTACAGGAGATAAAAATGTTACATTCAAAGATTAGGTCTCCACAAAATAGAGGCAAAGGTACGCTGAATACTATCAATAAAAAAACGAGTTTTCGATATACACTTTATTTGTTAGTGGTACTTGTATTTATTCTTGTCCTATTTTTCGCAGGAAGATATCTGGTGATTAATGAAGAGCCAAAAGAAGTAGATGTGATTGTTGTATTGAGTGGAGGGGAAGGGCGTCTCGAAAAAGGAATTGAGCTTTATAAGTTGGGGTATGCAAGTAAAATCATCGTATCAAATGGATTGGCAGATAATCTTTGGGGAAAGGCTGTTTCACTTCTACCAAGGAATTCTTTAGTATTAGAGGATAAGGCAGATAGCACATATGAAAGCGCAGTTTATGTACAGAAAATAATGAAAAAGTATAATTACCGTTCTGCAATCTTAGTCTCATCTGATTTCCATATGAGGAGGGTAAAATATAATTTCAATAAAGTTTATAAGAATAGCAATAATGAGCTAATTTATGTTTCTAGTGATACTTCCTATGATCCAAAAGCATGGTGGATGAATAAGCACAACATTGGTATCACAATTAGTGAATATGTCAAAATAATTGGTAATACCTTTGGGGTTCATGGAAATGACGCTAAAAGAAAATTATACCAATATGTAGAAGTGTTCTTTTATGAATAATGAAAGTGCTATTAAATATTTTTTCCTTGAAAGGGAGAGGGCATTTTGCAGAAAAAATTGATAAATGAAATTTTCTTAATGAGAAGTATATCTTGTTTAAGTATATTACTTCTTCATTCACTTGCAAGAGCTTACGCTGATGAAAGTAATACAGTCAATTTAATAAGAGTTTTATTAACTTTTGGTACGCCCACCTTTATTTTTATTTCAGAATTCATTTTATCACGTTCCTACCCAAATGAACTACCTTCAAACTTTTGGGCTAAAAGGCTAAAGTATGTAATGGTTCCCTATGTATTGTTTGGGACATTTTTTGCTGTATTAAAAGCCTTTGAACAATCCTTAAGTACAGGAACTAGTTTGTTGATTTCGTTTGGACAATTTTTCTGGCGACATCTTTTATTAGGGGATTTCCATGGCTATTTTATCTTGGTTATCTTTCAATTTTACTTGCTTCATTATTTTTTCAATAAACATTTGCAAAAATGGAAACCGTCAGTAGTTATGGGGAGCGCATTTTTGATCAATATGGCCTATTTAGGTTTTTTCAACTTTGTTAAACCGTATCCAACAGAAATTGGGGTATACATATGGGAAAAATTCTATTGGATTCCTTTTTTTGGCTGGGTGTTTTATTTTTCACTGGCTTATTACTGCGGTAAACACTTTTCCTTATTTATCAACCTTTTGAACAAATATTCAAAGTGGGTAATTGTCAGTCCATTCATATTAGGATCCATTTGTTTATTTTTATATGGAACAAAAGTTTTACCGATTATTTCATCTAAAAGAGTAGATATGGTTTTTTTTACGACAAGTATGATATTTTTGATCTATTATATTGCTACAAAAATTCCCAAAGTACCTAAATTCTTCGTTTGGATTAGCCAGTATTCGTTCGGCATCTATTTAATACATCCGGTCTTTTTAGCTGTGATGTACGTAGTTTTCAATCGTTTGTCTTTGGAAATTCATCCATCCCTGCTAACAGGATTATATTTCTTTGCTAGTTTATTATTGTCAATTGCATCCACATTTGTCTTGAATAAAATTCCATATGGATACTATTTTGCTGGGAGAATATCTATAGGAATGAATGATAAGAAGATTAGTGACAGAGCAGTTCCTAATATCAAAACAAAACATGGATAAGTCATATCTACCCTTAGTAATAAAAACAGCCCCAAATTATGTTTATTCATAATTTGGGGCTGTTTTTATTACTTTATATAATTTCTTTATCATTGTGCGATTTAACCATGCTTATTTTTTTAAAATCAATATAATAATTTGAAACCTATAATAGTATTAAAGGAGGAATTTTATTTGGCAGAAAATCCAAACGTGTATGTTGAGGATTTTACAGGTACTACACCACAGGCGAAGATTCAAGCTGCAATTGATTTTGCTTCCCAAAATGCCCGGAAAACAGTAATTGCCTCAGATAAAGATTATTATATTACAGGAACCATTATCATTAAACAGGGTGTTAGGTTACAAGGAAGTTATGGGACAAGATTTATAATCGGTGCTAACATTCGGGGGTTTGAACTACAAAAGGATTCTTCATTGTGGGATGCTAGTATTATGGTTGATTACAACGGTTACACCAAAGAAGCTATTTATTTGGACGGGAAATATAAATACTACAATACTTGGAATAATACATCATTAAAAAATCTTGTCCTTGTAAATTGGACAGGCTCAGTTTCAGGCACAGGAATCTTTTTGTACTCAGGTGGAAGCGGACATGAGATTTCATTTGTAAACTTTACAGATATAAAAATTGTATCTTTTGCGAAAGGTATCTATTTGAAAGCCACTAAACCTTCTAGTGGATTTGCATACGTAAATGCTAATCGCTTTGATAAAATTTCATTGGAAGATTGTATTGAAAATATTGTTTTAGAAGGCAGTGAAACTATTCCGAACGAATGTAGTGGTAACACTTTTACAAATTTACAGATTCAACCTTCAAACAATACCAACCATATCATGACTATCCAAGGACAATATAACAAGGTAGATGGTATGTGTTGGGATTTACACTTGATACAACATTCTAACCCCGTGTTTATATTTAAACCTGAGAGTAACTATAATGAATTGGCTATGAGATCTATTCCTGCAAATCGCATTTTGAATAGTGGGAAAACAAAAAATAGGTTCGATACTTTTTAAAAAAGATTCATCACTTCATGTTGTGATTTAACATTAGACCAATCTGTAAATGATGTTTGTTTAATATTAAAGAGGACAGGTAATTTTCCCCTGTCACTTTAATGGTTTATTAAGGTAGTATCTGGATTTGAACCAAAGATTTCAGACCTTGCAGGGTCCGTGCCTTACCGCTTGGCTATACTACCAACGTACTAATTACTTCTTCCTATAATTAGTATTATAATAGTAATAATCTAGATTGTAAGTAAATTTCGTTCGTCAAAATATATAAGGGTTCGACAACCTTTTTTCTTACGCTTCTCATTTAAGTTAATCTGGTAGATCTAAGATTTATATAGGAAAATCTGTAATTTTTTTTGGTGATCAATGGTACCAAGCAAAACATTACATACTTCTACCTGATGAAGCGTCTTAAGCTGGTTAACAATCCATCCTTCTTCCACTCTAATTTGTTGCAGCGAAGTGAAATCAATCTTTCCCTCTTTTATGATCGTCCTTGGCAGGTCAAAGGGCTCAATTTTCTTTTGATAACTTGCCGGTGTCAGTGCTTCATATTTTGGGTCCAAAAAAATCGAAATTTCCCCATCGGACTCCCAAAGCGCCAAAGCCACTTTTTTTATATCCGCAACTTTTTCTTTTCTTAACTCAGCTAATAAATGATCAATGGAAATTCTAGCTTTCTTTAGTCCCTTGTAATTGATTTCGCCCTCTTTTATCAGTGGAAATGGGGCGGGGTCTAGGAATTTTTCGATGCGACTCGATTTTAAGCTGATGAACAATCCTCCTGTATACAAAACCACCAATACAACGGTCGTAATCATCGAACCTTTCATGCCAAGTTTTTCATCTGATAATGGATGAGCAATGATATTTCCTAGCACTAAGGCGATAACAAAATCCAATAATCTTAATTGGGAAATTGCACGTTGTCCCATGATTTTCGCGACAATAAGCAAAAAGAAAAATCCGATAACTGCTCTTAATATCCACTCAATTGAACTAAGGGTTTCTTGACTATGAAAGAAACTCATAAAGACACATCCTTTATCATAAGAACATCCTCCTTAGTATTGTCACGGATTGTAAATTTTTACGCCCTAGTTCTCCAATTTATAAAAAATTAAGCCAGGATAGCGCATCGCTTTCCTGGCTTTGATTTTAAACATGTAAGAATTTGATACAAACTGGGTATGGCACAACAATATCAGACTCAATAAGGGTTAATTTTCCAGATTCCTCGTCCCTCGCAAACAATACAAGATTACTCGACTCCTGATTGGATGCAACGATGAATTTCTCCGTTGGGTCGAACATAAAATCCCTCGGCCAATCTCCTTCAGTAGATGTGTACTCAACAAAGCTAAGCTCTCCCGTTTCTACATCAACACGGAACACAGCAATGCTGTTGTGGCCTCGATTGCCCGCATATACAAAACGTCCATCCGATGAAATATGAATCGCACTGCCTTGATTATTTTCAGAAAAATCAGCGGGAAGGGTGGAAATATATTGCTTTTCTGTAAAATGGCCATTTTCCGGGTGATAGGTTAAAACAATGACCTCTGAACTAAATTCGGTCATGAGATAAGCAAATTTTCCATTCGGATGAAAAACCAAATGCCTTGGGCCGCTTCCAGCTTTTAAAGGAAGCAGATTCGCTTTGGAAAGTGTGCCGTCACTGTGGATCGCATAAGTGATAAGTGCATCAATTCCCAATTCAACAACGGCCAGATAATTCTCATCAGGGGTGACTCCGGCATAATGGGTATGCGGTTTTTCCTGTCTTGGATCTGGGCCTGAACCTTCATGTTTAATGATTGAGGCAGCCGGTTGGACCGTGCCATCCTCCTCGTTAATTAAGTAGGATTCTACGGATCCTTTATGGTAATTTGCACTGAATGCATAGCGGTTTTTGCTGTCTACACTTACATGACAGGGCGATGAGCCTGGAAGCATCTGACGATTTTGCTCCGTTAACGTGCCATCTCCCTCTATTGAAAAAGCAACGACACCACCTTCTTCCCCTTTTTTTGCAACGGAATATAGATAGCGATTGTCCTTACTGATCGTTAGGTATGTAGGATTTTCTAACTGCGCCGCCTCGTTAATATCTGCTAATCTTCCCTCGTTAGTATCAAGTGTGAAGGAATAGATTCCTTTACTGTCCCCCTTCGTGTATGTTCCAATATAACCGATATATTTTTGGTTGTTTGTCATTTGATCTCTCCTTAAAAAATGTAGTCTGTTTATTCTATCAAAATTTCCAGTGATTACTCAAACTATGCAATCCTTGGATGAATGCTGTGGTTAGCAATAATTAAAGTAAACAGCCGTAATTTAATAGCTTTCCATAAAAAAATGATTATGATAAATTTGAAAGGGGAAAATTCCAATAGACATATGAACTACGGAGGGAATAATATTGCAGCCATTATTTTTAAAACCCGTTTTTAAAGAACGAATTTGGGGGGGAACCGCCTTACAAAAAGAATTTGGTTACTCGATACCAAACGATAAAACAGGGGAATGCTGGGCAATTTCTGCACATCCAAACGGTCCATCGATGATTGAAAACGGACCATTTGCTGGAAAAACTCTGGACGTACTTTGGAAAGAACAACCTGAACTTTTTGGAAATCCGACGGAGGACGTTTTCCCTCTATTAACAAAAATATTGGATGCGAACATGGATTTATCCGTTCAAGTTCATCCAGATGATACCTATGCAAAAATCCATGAAAACGGTGAACTTGGGAAAACAGAATGCTGGTATATCATTGATTGTAAAGAGGATGCGGACATGATTTTTGGCCATAACGCCAAGACAAAAGAAGAATTGATCCAGCAAACGAAGGAAGGGCGATGGGAGGATTTACTTCGCAGGGTTAAAATTAAGCCAGGCGATTTCTTCTATGTACCAAGTGGAACCATCCACGCCTTGTGTGAAGGAACCCTGGTATTAGAAACACAACAAAGCTCAGATACCACCTACCGCGTCTACGATTATGACCGCAGAGATGCAGAAGGCAATTTGCGAGATCTCCATTTGGAGAAAGCAATTGATGTTACTACAGTTCCACATCAAGGGAACGTTTCTGTTCCTAAAATTGAAATAAAGGATAATGTAACCATTACAACTTATGTAGAATCGGATTTCTTCTCCGTATTTAAGTGGGATGTGAATGGAAAGGCAACGTTTAATCCCCATGATGATTACTTACTTCTTAGTATGATAAAGGGCGAAGGCACACTTGTTCATCAAGGGGAAGCCTATCAATTGGACAAGGGCACCCACCTTATTATCCCGGTTGGGTTTGGGGAATTCGAGATAGCTGGAGATTGCCAATTAATTGTCTCACATGCATAAAAAAAGACAGAAGGAGCATTAAGTTTGAAGCTCCATCTGTCTTTTTTTGTTGGGTACACCTAGTATTAAAATACTTTTGACAAACCCCTATTTGAAAGTTAAGTTGGTATATAAAATAAGTTATAAATTTATTGAAAGGGAAAGAAAATGAATGCTGAAATTTATGAAGGCACTAAATGCTTTTTGGATGTACATACATCAAAATCTTTTTCGTAAAATAGCAAGTAATATCCGCTATAAACTTATGCTCTTAATGCTTTCTGTCATGATTTTACCATTACTAATTCTGATCATGTTTTCAATAAATGTTTCGCAAAGTAATTTTGAAAAGGAAGTAGTAAATTCAAATGAGGCGAGAATTAATTTAGCAGGAAAATATTTGGATGAAAAGTTAACAGAAAGTGACAATATTTTGTTTGCAAGTTTAATAGATGAAAAATTAATACCAAGTATTAGTCAGATTAATGATGAAAATATTCCTTTAAATTTTAGTACGCTGGCTTATATCCAGGATAAGTTATTTTCTATTTACTATGGGAATAAACATGTGAATGCTGTTTCGATATATGCCAAAGAAAGCCAGACAGTCTACTCCATAAAAGAGGCAGATTTTAAAGTATCCAAGATTAATCAACTAAATGGGACTGCTTGGAGTAATTTAGGGGTTCGTCCGAATTATAGTTTTGAAAGCAAACTGCCGAATCAAGGTTTTTCCCTTACAAGAAGTATCATAAGATTTGAGAATCGAAAAATTGTTGGTGGAATATCTTTGGAAATGAATTGGAATGTAATCGATAGTGTTATTGAGATGCTAGAATCAGAACCGGAAAGTTCTGTTTTTGTGATAGACCGTCAGGGGCATATTCTTTACAATCCTAATCTAGGTAAAAAAACTTCCGTTGATTTTCAAAAAATCATCAAACAAATGAATGATAGTAAGAAAAATATATCCTATCTAAAAATGAACAAAGGTTATGTTTTTTTTAAGAGGGCTTTCAACAATAAAGTAGCCATTGTAAAAGTTGTTCCTGAAAGTATCCTTTTGAATGGAGTTACGAAAACACTTATCGTTGGAATAATTATTAGTGCTCTTTCGATCCTGCTTACGATTATTTTATCCATTTACATATCATTAAGCACGACAAAGCCGATCATTCAGTTAGTACATGCTATGAATGAAGTAGGAGAAAACAACCTAAATGTTAGTATTGAAACAGAGCGTATAGATGAAATTGGATTGCTCGAAAAACGATTTTCATCGATGGTTTTCCGAATTAATGAGTTAATTAATAAAGAGTACAAAAGTGAGATAGAAACACGAAACGCACAATTTATGGCATTGCAGGCACAGATCAATCCTCACTTTCTATACAACACCCTTCAGCTGGTAGGCGGAATGGCAGTGACTCATAAAGCCGAGGAGATTTATTCTGTCATAAGTGCATTGAGTGATATGTTTCGCTATATAACAGGAAAGCAAGGAAACTTGGTTTTAATTGACCGTGAGATAGAACATATAAAAAATTACCTATATATTCAGAACATGCGTTTTGAGGGGAAGGTACAGACTGATTTATACATTGAAGAAGGTACAGAGGGTTACACGATTCCAATGTTAACGATTCAGCCAATAGTAGAGAATGTTTTTAATCATGGATTTGAACAAAAAAAGGGATTATGGAAACTATCGATTGAAGTTGAAAAAGTTTTTGACGATATTGAAATTACAATTACAGATAATGGTGTTGGAATTCCTGAGGAGAAATTAGTTGACCTTATGGAGCAAATTAAAAAGAGCACTCATTCTTTAAGTACAACAGGAAGTATTGGTATTAAAAACGTTGATGCAAGAATCAGGTTGTATTTCGGTAATGATTACGGTCTTGATATTTCAAGTACCGTGGGAAAAGGAACAATGGTGGTAATTAGGATTCCTGCTAGGATAACGATGGAGGGTATTTCATGATTAAAATATTAATTGTTGATGATGAAAAATGGACAAGAGAAACGATTAAGCAATTTGGAAAATGGGATCAATATGGTATTGAAATAATTGGGGAAGCTGGGGATGGACAAGAGGGCTTAAGGTTAATTGAACAGAGTTCCCCTGATATTGTCATCACGGATATGAAAATGCCTGGAGTCGTCGGCATGGAGCTGCTTCAAATCATGGCAGACCGTTTCCCACAAATTCAGCTTATTGTGGCAAGCGGGTATGACGATTTTAACGTTATGCGCCAGGCAATCCGTTCGAGGGTTAATGAGTATTTACTGAAACCTATCAATGCTCAAGAATTAAATCTAGCTCTAGAAAAGTGTATCAACGAAATAAAAAGTTATTCACAGTCACAATTCTATAAGCCAATCTCTTTTTCTAGCAAAGATATCTCTGCCCTAATTATGGAATACAAAAAAACAATTACCTCATTTTTGCACGAATTAAATATTGAGGGATTTGAAAATGTCATTCACCGTTATTTTAATGAATTTAAGAAAGTGACTGGGGTTGACAGTAATGTAATTGCAAAGATTGAGCATGAATTTATTCTTACTTTAGAAGCACTAATGATAAAAAATAATTTTAATGTTCACGAGGTTTTTGAAAATAATGGTGACCTAATTAGTGAATTTGACCTTTCCCTTGATAGAGTTATGAAGAAACAACAGGATTTAGGAAAACGCTATATCGAGTATATGATTGATATAAATAAGCGGAAGAGCAGATTAAACTTGGAAGAAATTAAAGAATATATTGAACGGAACTTTGTAGATATTGATATATCTTTAGAGGTCTTAGCCAACAAGTTTTTTGTAAGTAAAGAATACTTGAGTAAAACATTTAAAAATGTACATGGATGCAATATTACCGAATTTATCGTCAGCCGTCGTATGGAATATGCAAAAAAATTACTACAAGGTAATGAGTTTCAAATCAAGAGTATTGCCCAGATGGTTGGTTATGAAGATATTTCTTACTTCTATCGAGTCTTCAAGAAATATTTCAAAATTTCTCCAGGTGAAATGAGACAAGGTTAAAAAAGTCCAAATGTAAGCGTTAATATTTTCAATATTTAAAATCTAGAGGGGCGATTAATATAAAAGTATGCTTTAAATATTATTCAGGGGGGTCACGAAAAATGAAGAAAGCGTTATCATCATTGCTAATCTTTATTCTAGCTTTCGGTTTGTTAGCAGGTTGTAATACTAAGGAAACTGCTTCTAACGATAGTGGATCAAAGGCAGAAAAAGATGTTGAACTGAAAGTATTTATTGGACAACCGCGTTTTAAGCAGCAGTATGAAACATATCTTGATCAATTTGTAGCTAAAGAGAAAAAGGAAAAAGGTATTAATGTAGAAATCAAATTGGAATTACCAAGTGTTAATCAGGCAGCACAACTATTAAAAACTAGGATGGCATCTGGTGATAGCCCTGACGTGTTCGCTCTGCATGCAATCAATGATATTCCTATTTACGATAAAGCTGGGTATCTTGAAGATTTATCGAATGAACCATTTGCAGACAAAGTGTTTGATACTATCAAACCATCTATTACAAGTAAAGGTAAGGTTGTAGCGGTTCCTTTGGAGACACTTCAATGGGGATATCTTTACAACAAGAAAATCTTTAAAGACCTAAATTTGAAATTACCGCAAACCTATTCAGAGATGGAACAGGTTGTAAAGACATTAAAAGAAAAAAATGTTACTCCATTTTTGTTATCCTATAAAGATTCATATATTCCTCAATTATTTTTACCGCTAGCAGTAGGAGCGGCTCAAGCTAAGGAAAATCCTGACTTTGTTAAGAAAATGAATGAAGGAAAAGGCTCTTTCTCAGAGTTAAAAGATATGTTTAATATTATGGATTTATCTAACTCTAATGGTACAAAACGTGCATTTGAGATTGGACAAGATCAGGGGGCAGCTGACTTTACTAATGGTAAAGCTGCAATGTGGATACAAGGACCATGGATGGCGGATTCAATCTTAAAAACAAACAAGAACTTTGAATTTGGAGTTGCTCCACTTCCTATCAATGAAGATGCAGCAGCGACGCGAATAAACCTTTCTACATCTACATCACTTGCGGTATCAAAAATGAGCAAACATAAAGAAGTGGCAAAGGATTTAATCAATTATATTCTGGATGATAAAGATTCTAGTGAATTTTATAAAAGCCTCGGATTTAATGCTGTCTCTAGCGTTCATACCTTTGAACCATTTCCTTGGTTAAAGGAATCAACTGAGTTTGTTTCACAAGGAAAAGCTTATCAGGATCCTTCGATTCCGATTGCTGTAAAAGATGAGTCACAAAAATTATTACAAAGTTATTTTGCAGGTGATGCGTCTAATAAGGATGTCATCAAAGGTTTGGACCGTGCTTGGGACCAATTCAACAAAAATAATAAGTAAAATTTTAAATTCAGTGCATGATAAAGGCAGCTTATAGCTGTCTTTATCATTATCCAATACAACAATGTCAGTGAGGTGTTAGGTAATGTCGCAGTTAAATAAGCAAAGCGGTGAAATGGTTATTGAACAAGTACAATCTAAAGTAAGCTCTAAAAGTGGTTTAAATCTAAAAAAACATAAAGGTTCTATTAGTTTAATCCTATTTGTTCTACCTGCATTTCTTTTTTATTCTATATTCTTGTTGATTCCAATGATTGGAGCGGGATTCTATAGTTTTACAGATTGGACTGCTCTATCTCAAACCTATAACTTTGTTGGAATAAGCAATTATATAGAAGCTTTTAAAGATGACCCTGCATTTCGCCATTCTTTTTTCTTTACTTTAAAATATACAGCGTTCATGTTTGTTTTTCAGAACGTGATTGCGTTGCTTCTAGCTCTATTTATTGAAACTAGAGTTAGAACAAAAGGCTTTTTTCGAACCATTTTCTTTATGCCTAATATGTTGAGTTTAATTATTAGTGCATTCATGTTTTCATTTATTTTTACTAACGTCCTACCGGAATTATCCAAAAAGGCTGTATTATCATTTCTTGATCAGGGATGGATTGGTGATGCCAACGTTTCTTTCTACTCCATTCTTATCGTGTCCTTATGGCATGGAATTGGCTATATGATGGTTATCTATATGGCTGCACTTCAAGGAGTTCCGCAACACCTAAAAGAGGCTGCTATGATTGATGGGGCAAATCCAATTCAAAGACTTTTCCACGTGACGATTCCAATGATTATGCATGCAATAACGATTTGCGCTTTCTTAACATTAAATGGTGCATTTAAAGTTTTTGATGTCGTTTATGCACTTACTGCAGGCGGGCCTGGAAGATCGACACAGGTTATGGCGCTGAATATTTATGAAGAAGCCTTTTCCAATAATTTTAGATATGGTTATGCGAATGCTAAAGCGATGATTCTTTTCTTGATTGTTTTGGTCATCACGCTAATTCAAGTAAAAGTGTTGAAAAAGAAAGAGGTGGAAGCATAATGCAAAAGAAACTGGTTTCTATTGGTACAACTTTAGTTTTGGCAATTTTTGCGGCGATTTCATTTTTTCCAATATACATGGCTGTCATCAATTCATTTAAATCACAAGGGGAGATTTTTACATCTGTTATGAAGCTCCCTACAAAATTACATTTTGAAAATTATACAGGAATATTCGAAGAGTTAGATTTATTCAATAGTGCTTGGAATACCATAATTGTTACCGTTATCGGGCTGGCAGGAATTGTTATTTGCGGTTCATTAGCTGGATATAAACTAGCAAGAACAAAGGGTAAATTGAGCAATTTCTTGTTTACCTTATTCCTAGCATCAATGCTTGTTCCATTTCACTCCATAATGATCACGCTAACAAAAGTAGCAAAGGGGTTGTCCGTACAGGGATCCACATTCGGATTGGGCCTTATTTATATTGGCCTCGGGGTTAACATGGCGATATTTCTATATCATGGATTTGTTAAAACGATTCCGAAAGAACTTGAGGAAGCAGCAAGAATTGATGGTTGCAACGACTTCCAAATATTCACAAAAATTATATTTCCTCTTTTAAAACCTATTACTGCAACCATCCTTATTTTAGATGTCCTATGGTTATGGAACGATTTCTTATTGCCAATGATTATGCTTACCGATGTAAATAATTATACATTAATGTTATCGGTAAACATGTTATTCGGTCAATATAACAGTGATTGGCCAAAAATTCTATCCGGGCTTATTATCACGGCCCTTCCTGTCATTGTCTTTTACGCCATATTCCAAAAATACATTCTTAAAGGAATAGCCGATGGAGCAATTAAATAGCTGGGTTAATGCTAAATGTTGATTTTACACACTCTGTTGATTGGAGCGGAATGTTAAAGCAAATGATTAATAGATTAACTGGAAGGGGTTTACCTAATGCAACAATTGTTATACGGAGTAGCATATTACGATGAATATATGCCCTACGATCGTTTAGATAAAGATATTCAGATGATGAAGGATGCTGGAATCAATGTAGTTCGGATTGCCGAATCGACCTGGAGTACCCATGAACCACAAAACGGGGTTTTCGATTTTACTTCCGTGGACCGAGTGCTTAATGCAATGCATGAAGCTGGAATTAAGGTTATTGTTGGAACACCTACGTATGCGGTTCCCACCTGGATGGTCAAAGAACATCCCGATGTGTTAGCAGTAACCCAAAATGGACCAGGCCGATATGGCGCTCGCCAGATTATGGATATTACCAATCCTAGCTACCTTTTTTATTCAGAAAGAATCATCCGAAAGTTGATCGGTCATGTAAAAGATCATCCTGCGGTAATTGGTTACCAAACAGATAATGAAACGAAGCATTATAATACAGCAGGACCGAATGTCCAACTATTATTCGTCAAATATATGAAGGAAAAATTCAAGACAATTGAAAGTCTAAATGAGAAATTTGGTCTCGATTATTGGAGTAACCGGATAAACAGCTGGGAGGACTTTCCCTCCGTTGTAGGAACTATTAATGGCAGCCTTGGATCGGAGTTTTCTAAGTTTCAACGAAAGCTAGTCACTGATTTCCTAAGTTGGCAAGTATCCATTGTTAATGAATATAAGCTTTCCAATCAGTTTGTCACACAAAATTTTGACTTTGAATGGAGAGGATACTCCTACGGAATCCAACCGAATGTAGATCACTTTGAAGCTTCAAGAGCCTTCGATGTAACCGGAGTGGATATTTATCATCCTTCACAAGACGATCTAACAGGAATTGAAATTTCCTTTGGAGGCGATGTTGCCAGATCCACAAAGGGAAAGAATTATTTAGTAATAGAAACAGAGGCTCAAGCTTTTACTAACTGGACTCGATACCCTGGTCAACTTAGATTGCAGGCATTTAGTCATCTTGCTTCTGGAGCAAATATGGTAGCCTACTGGCATTGGCATTCCATCCATAACTCTTTTGAAACATATTGGAAAGGTTTATTAAGTCATGATTTTGAACCCAATCCTGTATACAATGAAGCGAAGACAATTGGAAAGGATTTCGAAAGACTTTCTCCACATCTAGTTAACTTAAAGAAAAAAAATAAAGTTGCGATTCTAGTTAGCAATGAATCGTTAACCGCCTTAAATTGGTTTAAATTTAATCAATCAACCTCTAAGAACTACAATGACATTGTTCGACTGATGTATGATGAGTTATACAAAATGAATATTGGCTGCGATTTTGTGAATCCCACTAATGAAAATCTTGGGGACTATTCGATGTTAGTGGTACCCGCATTGTATACTGCATCCAATAATCTATTAGAACGATTAAACGAATTTGTTAAAAACGGCGGACATATTGTTTATACCTTTAAGAGTGGTTTTACGGATGAAAATGTTAAGGTAAGAACTTCACATCAACCAGGCATTATAAATGAAGCTTGTGGCATTTATTATAATATGTTTGTTGAGCCGAAAAATGTATCACTAAGAAATGATCCTTTTCAGGTAGGCGAAGAAAATAATTTTGTGGAAACATGGATGGAGCTAATTACGCCAACAACCGCAGAGGTCCTTGCATACTATGACCACCCACAATGGGGTAAATATGCAGCCATTACTGAAAATCAATACGGTATGGGTAGTGCAACCTACATTGGTTGTATACCAAGTGCAGCTATAATGAAAAAGGTGCTAGAACAGGCTGTTAAAAAGGCTAGCTTATGGGGAGTAGACCAAGATTTAGCCTTGCCATTAATCATTAAATCTGGAATCAATCAAAATGGCAAGATGCTTCATTATTACTTTAATTATTCTGATGAAACGAAAGTCTTTAAGTATCCCCATAACAAAGGTTTGGAACTGTTGACAGAAAGAGCAGTGAATATAGGTCAAACAATGGATTTAGAACCTTGGGGAGTTATCATTATCGAGGAAGACCAAGTTGCGGAAGAAAGGAAACAACTAAAATGAATAACAAACAAATTCATTGGTTTTCAACAACAAAGCTAGGTGGTTGGAAAGAGACGACGGTTTTTCAAACCGAATCAGGTTCACTCAATTTGACCTTGACGGATCAGATTGGACGGACTATAGATGGTTTTGGTGGCTGCTTTAATGAATTGGGACTAAGCGCTCTCCAACACCTGACAGAAGAAGACAGAAATAAAGTGTATGATGCATTGTTTGATCCAAATGGTGAATGTAAGTTCGAAATCTGCAGGCTTCCAATTGGGGCAAGTGACTACGCACTAGAATGGTATAGTCACAACGAAGTGGATAATGATTATCATATGGAGCATTTTAATATCGAAAGGGATCAACAGTATTTGATTCCATTTATAAAAGAAGCGTTGAAACGTAATCCAAACATAAAATTGTTCGCATCTCCGTGGAGCCCTCCAACATGGATGAAGTTCCCTAAAGCATACAACTATGGAAAACTGCGTTGGGAAAAGGAAGTTTTGGAGGCGTATGCTTTATACTTTGTAAAGTTTGTGGAGGCTTACAAACAAGAAGGTATTAAGATCGACCAAATCCATGTCCAAAATGAAGTGGTGGCTGATCAGAAATTCCCATCATGTGTTTGGACCGGCGAAGAGCTTCGTGAATTCATTTCTGATTATTTAGGTCCAGCTTTTGAACGACATGGGCTAGACACGGAAATATGGCTGGGAACCATTAATGGAATTGTCAATGAATTATTTCAAAAATCTGCTTCGGATTATGATCAACTGGCGAATACGGTCCTAAGTGACCCTGAGGCTTATAAATACATTAAAGGTGTCGGCTATCAATGGGCAGGAAAGTATGCAATTCAGCAAACAGTCCAAAGCTATCCAGAACTACGTTACATGCAGACAGAGAATGAATGTGGAGATGGAAAAAACACGTGGGAATATGCTCAATACGTCTATAATTTGTTTCGACATTACTTTGTGAATGGTGCAAATTCCTATGTTTATTGGAACATGGTCTTGGAACCGTTTGGCCGAAGCACTTGGGGATGGGAACAAAATTCTATGATAACAGTAGACCCTGAGACGAAAGAAGTTATTTATAATCCGGAATTTTATGTGATGAAACATTTTTCTCATTTTATCGCACCTGGTGCCTTTAGGATTGAAACAAATGGTCCATGGACTGGAAATGCAGTTGCATTTAGAAATCCTGATGGTTCTAAAGTAGTTGTTATTTCAAACCCGTTTGAAAATCAACGTGAACTTTGTATTGGAGAAGGAAGTGAAAAATATAAAGTTACGTTAGAGCCTTCTTCATTTAATACATTCGTATGGTAATTAATGGCGAGAACCTCGGCATGATTTATTATTAAAATGGTAAAAAATAAAGAAAATTCAGTAGGGTTCCTATTAAAAGGAATATCATTTATCGCGACTCTGTGAGAGAGATAAAAACAAGGTAGCTCGGTTACCTTGTTTTTATCTTTAATAAGGGACTTCAAAATATTTGCACATTATTCTAATTTATAAGATATGCTTAGTTTGTGTGGTATTAGCTGCTCAGCAAAAAATATAGAAAAGAGGAAAAAAATATGGTTTACCAAGCAGCAGAAAATCGTTATGAATCAATGAAATATAATCGCAGTGGCCGTTCAGGATTAATGCTTCCTGCGGTCTCGCTTGGACTATGGCACAATTTTGGTGGTGTTGATACATATGAAAATGGACGGGCAATGCTGAGAAGAGCGTTTGATATAGGGATTACCCATTTTGATTTAGCCAACAATTATGGCCCGCCGCCGGGGTCTGCTGAAGAAATGTTTGGTAGAATATTAAAGACTGATTTTGCTCCTTACCGTGAAGAAATAATCATTTCTTCAAAAGCAGGCTACACGATGTGGCCAGGACCATATGGGGATTGGGGCTCAAGGAAATATTTAGTATCAAGTCTGGACCAGAGTCTAAAACGAATGGGACTTGATTATGTTGATATTTTCTATTCGCACCGTCCAGACCCAAACACACCGATTGAGGAAACCATGGGAGCATTAGATTCTATTGTTCGTCAGGGTAAAGCGTTATATGTTGGAATTTCTAACTACAGTGCAGAACAAACAGCTGAAGCGATTAAAATCTTGAATCAGTTAGGAACACCTTTGTTAATCCATCAACCAAAGTATTCCATGTTTAACCGCTGGATAGAGGACGGCTTACAGGATGTGCTTCAGGAAAGTGGAGTCGGTTCGATTGCGTTTAGCCCGTTAGCACAAGGCTTGTTAACCAATAAGTATTTAACTGGGATTCCAGCCGATTCTCGTGCAGCAAAATCAACAGGGTTTCTAAGTGAAGATCAAGTTAAAGCAGAAGTTATTGAGCGTGTTCAAAAATTAAATGAAATTGCAATAGAGCGTGGTCAAAGTCTATCACAAATGGCGCTGGCCTGGGTTTTGCGTGGTGGAAAGGTTACTACAGTCCTGATTGGTGCGAGCAGAGTGAGCCAAATTGAGGAAAATGTTGCAGTATTGAATAACCTTGAGTTTTCTGATCAAGAATTAGCAAGGATTGAGGATATTCTTAAAAGCTAGAGTTCTAACATTAAAAAAGAAAGGGTCCCAAAGGTTGTAATAAACAACTTTTTGAGACCCTCTTGTTATTTTGGGGGAATGCAATTAATCCATTAAAAAATATAAACCAGTATTTTGATGTTAAGAAGCATTAACTTGTTGAATTTTAGAAAACACTCTGTTACATAAAAAGTATATACTATACGCACCTAAACTGAAAATAAATAATGATGTTACTGGCCAAGTATAGAGAATAAAAGTCATTAAAGCGATATAGATAACCGCGACAAGAGTAGTCGGAAGATATCTAATGGAAAAGAACACCGAATTTTTTATTGTGTCCCACCAATTCATATCAAAGTTAGCGATGGTTGGAAAAATAAAGATTGAAGTAGTAAGAACTATGATTCCTAATAAAGACAGTATCGGTAATAGAATATATTGAAAATCACCAAGATTATCCATTAAGGTAAAATCAATATAAAACAAACTACCAAAAAAAGTCCATAAAATGCCTAACAATAAACTCTTTTTAAAATTTTCTTTGAAATATTTAAAGAAAGGACGAAAAACACTATAGTCCTTATGTAAAATCCATTGTCGTGTGACGCAATACATGGCAACAGTTGCAGGGAAAATGGTTAAAACTGGTAAACATAACAACAGCCATAGGATATTTAACTGAAAAAAGGCTGTAACAAATTCAAGTAATCTATAAAATTTACTATTAAATTTCATCCATATCACCAAGATTTCATAATTTTTTTCTGTACAATAAAAATAGCATAGATTCCGCTAAAAAAGAAGGAATATTAAACTGGTAATCTTGCTGACCTAAGCTTTGCCTTTTTAATGTTTAGGTTATTCTTAATTCGAATTGGAGGAAATTGAAATGGGTATTAAAGCGATTTTTTTTGACTTAGATGATACATTACATAATCATTTAGGTTGAATAATATTCAAATATTTCCAGAAGAGCCTGAATTACTAGGGACTATAATGAATAAAGGCTGTTGTTGCTCCATCGGAAGCAGGATGGCAGTCCATTTGGTATAATCACCGTAAAAGGCAGCCAGGGACAGATCATAAACCTGCGGATGAAATACAGCGTTTATCATTAGTCTTCAATACAATAAACAATCTAAAATAATAATAATTCCAGAATAATGCATTTTCACAATACCTCACTAAAATCAATCATTTAAGGGGAAATCTCATGTCTAGTAAATTTGGAGTTTATGGATTCCGCTTTTTAGATACCTTAAATAGTTCCTTCTACCAGCTTTTTGCCGTAGGGCACCAGCATATAAAAGATACTTCATATGAATGGGATGGATTAAAACGTAAAGATGGTCCATTATTATTGTTTCAATATACCATTTCAGGCAGTGGAAATATTGAGCTAGATGGTGTAGTTCACAAGCTTACTGAAGGCAGTGCATTTATGGTAGAAATTCCAAGTGATCATCGCTATTATTTGCCTCAAGACAGTGAGAACTGGGAATTTTATTTTATCTTATTTAGACCAACAAATCTTCAAAAAGAATGGACAGAACTAATTAAATTAATGGGGAATGTTTCTCAAATTTCAGAGTTGAGCTCCCCCATTACCTTCTTGAAAAATGCCTATTATGCTGCAAGCAAACAGCAGATTACTGATGGATTTCGTGCTTCAACGATTGTTTATCAATTTGTAATGGAGCTGTACCGATATACTGCGGCTTATAAAAAGGAAAAAGAAATCTGGCCTGAAAAGGTGATTCAAGCTGTCCATTTTTTAGAGGAAGATTACTGTACTATTCAAAGTCTTGATGTACTTGCACTAAGAGTAGGCTTATCCAAATTTCATTTTACCCGTCTTTTCAAACGAACAACTGGACTTTCACCAATGGAATACTTAACAAAGGTCCGAATGGAAAAAGCGGTCCAGCTCCTAAGGAACACAGATATGACCATTGAAGAGACTTCAAAACAAATTGGTTATTCCAATAGCAGTTACTTTATAAAGGTCTTTCGTGAATGGATAGGTTTTTCTCCAGGGGAGTTTCGGTTAGGAAAAGATCTAGCCTTTTTAAATGAGTTTAGATTCGATTAAGTATTATCAAAAGAGCAATATTTTACAATATAGAGCAAAAATTTATTATAGATGTAGATGTCTCAATTCCTTATTATTAGTTTAAAGGGCAATAATTTAATAGAAAGGAATTGAAAAATGATACATCACACATTTACAAAAACACCTCCATTAGGCTGGAATAGCTGGGATTGTTATGGAGCGGCAGTAAGGGAAGAGGAAATTGTAGGGAACGCTGATTATATGGCAGAACATCTTAAACCATATGGCTGGGAGTATGTTGTGGTTGATATTCAATGGTCTGAACCCGGGGCAACATCATCAGTGTATCGTCCATTTGTTCCGCTTGAAATGGATGAATACTCAAGGTTGGTACCGGCAGTTAATCGTTTTCCTTCTTCAGAAGGGGGCAAGGGTTTTAAACCGTTAGCGGATTATGTACATAACCTTGGATTAAAGTTTGGCATACATATCATGCGGGGAATTCCACGCCAAGCCGTTCATGCAAATACACCAATTTTGGGTACTGATGTGAGAGCAAGAGATATAGCACATCCAAATTCCATTTGTCCTTGGAATACGGATATGTATGGGGTGGATGCTTCTAAAGAAGGTGCACAGGAATATTATAATTCTTTATTTCAATTGTATTCCGAGTGGGGAGTGGATTTTGTCAAGGTGGACGATATTGCAGCTTCCCGACTTTATCAAATCCATCAAGATGAAATAAAGTTAATTCGCAAGGCAATCGATAACAGTGGAAGAGAGATGGTCCTCAGTCTATCACCTGGTCCGGCACCGTTGGAATCTGCTGAAACCTTAATTGACAATGCTAACATGTGGAGAATGACCGATGATTTTTGGGATCATTGGAGCCTGTTATATGGCATGTTTGAAAGGTGTGAAAAGTGGAGCCGGCATGTAGGACCAGGGCACTGGCCAGACTGTGATATGCTGCCTCTTGGCCATATTGGAATTCGTTCAGTTGACGGCGGAGGGGCGGACCGCTGGACTCGATTTACAAAAGATGAACAAATAACAATGATGACATTATGGTCGATCTTCCGCTCCCCGCTTATGTTTGGGGGAGAACTTCGGGATAACGATGACTGGACGCTTTCCTTGCTTACAAATAAAGAGGTTTTGGAACTAAACCAATACAGCCACAGTAATCGCTTGGTTTATCGGAAGGATGACAAAATTGTCTGGACCGCAAAAGGTGACGATGGTCATACTTACGTAGCCTTGTTTAATGCCGCTGAAGAAACAGCCGTTGTCGATGTTTCATTGGAACAGCTTGGTCTCACTTCGAAAAAAACGGCAAGAGATCTTTGGAAACAAGCGGAACTTGGAGTGGTTGCCGAAAGTATTAAACAAACTCTTCCAGCACACGGCTCCATTTTGATTAAATTGTATTAATTAAGGAAGTTTACTGGAGATTGTATTAAGAAACTCACATAGTGTAAAAAAAAGGTGCCCCAAGTTTATTTGGGACACCTTTTTAGCAAGAAAAAGTAGGCGCAATCATTTTTGACGTAGGCTTGGCTAGCCTAGTTATTTGTGCACTGCTGCAGTTGATTTTCGAATCACTAACTCTGGTTCATAAACAGTAGAAGGTGGATTGGTTCCTCGACTTTCAACGGCAGAGACAATCCATTTGGCCGCTTCAATCCCCATTTGCATTTTAGGGTGTGTAACAGATGTTAGTTTCACATCGGTTGCCTCTGCTAAGAAGGAATCATCATAGCCGACAATGGAAACGTCGTCTGGAACACTTAAGCCAAGACTTCTTAACATATTTAGAACTTGTAAAGCTATTTGATCATTATAACAGACAATTGCGGTTGGTTGTTTTTCTGTCATGAAAAATTGCTGTAACCGTTCAAGTAGTTGAGATTCCGGGTCATCGGTTGTATAAGTAATAACCATTTCTGGGAAAAAGGTGAGATTGTATTCCCTAAAAGCTCGGATAAAACCTTGCATCCGATTTACTCCTTGGAGGTCATCGGTTTTAAAAAGACCGATTATTTTTTCATGGCCAAGATTAATTAAATGTTCCGTAGCAATATAACCACCATGTTCATCATTCATAATGATGTGCGGCGGCATTAGTTGGGAGTAGAATTGGTTAATCATTAAGTAAGGGATATTGTTTTGCTCAAGCTCTAGATAGTAATTAATGTTAGGATTGTAATTACTACTTCTAGTCGGCTCTACGATCAGCCCATTAATATTCCGGCTTAACATGGTTTGTAAACATTGTTTCTCTTTTTCCACCTCATTATCTGTACAAGCAAACGTTAACGAATATCCCTGTACAGTCAAATAGGATTCTATACCTTTAATAATAGAAGGAAAAATATAATCTGAAATATAGGTTGTTATTACCCCAATGTTTTTCCCAGTGGTGTTCAAAGTTTGTACTTGAGTTTGAGATTCGGCCAACGGTTCCGACATTTTATTGGAACAGAAAGTTCCTGCCCCTTGTTCTCTATATAGCCAGCCTTCGTGTACTAAATCCCCGACCGCTTGGCGAACTGTATGTCTGCTAACTCCGAACATTTTAACCAGTTCATTTTCAGAATAGATTTTTTCCCCGGGTTTCACCTTACCACTAGTGATCCATTCCGTTATTTGTTCCTTTACAATCGTATATTTGGTCTTTTGTGCCATTGGTACCACCACTTTCAACTTGTATGCAACTTTAACAACTTATACGTACAACAACTTTAATAAGACTAGGGTAACAAAAAAAGTTAAAAAAGACTATAAGATATTATTAATATTTTTCTATTTTGCGTGCCCAGCAAGCCGTTAATTGCTAATTGGTGAAAGTCCAATCTGAGTAAGTACCAAGACGCTTAGTAGCTGACAGGCAACTGGTGAAGAAATTCTAAGGTTGAAGCCCTGTGACAAAGTAACTCTCTAGAAGAGTGCGAGCAAACTAACAGGTTGTAACATAAAGTGAATCCTGCCGTCTCGTCAAA